>CALVEO010000008.1 GCA_944326615.1 Candidatus Gastranaerophilales bacterium
ACTTTTATTACGGTTTTGTTCTTTTATTTCTTTAATTTTTTATTATATTTTGTTAAGTTTTCGTTACATTTAATAAATCAGACACCTTTCAAAAGGTGTCTGATTGCTTGCTATTACTGAATTTTGGTTTATTTAAATAATCCTGTGAGGTTTCGTCAGAAGATGTGCATCGACCCGTTCTTTTATTGCTCCCTGCGGTTCATAATATGGTGATACTGTCATTATTTTAGCTGCAATATCAGGATAATAATATATAAACCTTAATTCGCTTGATGTAAGCGGTTTTTGTGTATGTACATTTGCATAGCGGACAAGTTCAAGAATATTCCGCGCTTCATGTTCATCTTTAAATTCAAGTTCAAGATTATCATAAACGTTTCTAAATCCTTTAATACCGCCGTATTCACCTGTTGTAATCATTCTGCCTGTTTCAATAATTTCAGGCTCGCCTCTTCCGAGTTCTTCAAAATCGTAGAGTTCATAATTCCTTCTGTCTTTTAATGCTCCGTCAGCATGAATTCCTGATTCATGGGCAAAAGCGTTATCACCTACCGCAGGCTGGTTCATAGGAATCGGGACTCCAAAGGCGTAAGATGTATATTTCGCAAGTTTCCATGATTTACTCAAGTCAATGTTCGGGTCTATGTGGTATCTTTGTTTAAATCCTGCGGATTTAAGAATGGCAAGCAAACAGGAGACAAGATCAGCGTTTCCTGCACGTTCTCCCATACCGTTTATTGCTGTATTGATGTAAGCATCTACTCCTGCATCAATAGCTGCTCTTGCTCCCATAACGGAACATGCAACAGCCATGCCGAGATCATTGTGAAAATGAAGTTCTATTGGCATTTGAGTCTCTTTTGCAATTTGATAAATTCTTTCATAAGTTGTCTGCGGGTCTTCATAGCCCAGAGTGTCGCAGTATCTAAATCTTCTTGCACCGCATTTTTGTGCTTCACATGCATATTTTATAAGAAATTCAATATTGCTTCTTGATGCGTCTTCTGCGTTAACTCCTACATCTTCTGCACCAAGTGAAATTGCGCATTCAACAGCCTCGCAGGTCATATTTATAATATCCTGTGGAGTTTTTTTGCCGAGATATTTGCCGTTAATCATTTGTTCTGAGGTCGATTGCGAAAGATTTATGTTTTTTAATCTGGGAACATTTTTAAATGAAAGTTCAACATCTGATGTAATTCCCCTCATCCAGCCTGAAAGTTTTGTCCTTGAAATAACTCCTCTATCGACAAGTTCGAGATTTCCGTTAAGATAATTTATCTCATGTGTTGTTGCCGGAAAACCGAATTCTGACTGTGTTATCCCCATATCATCCAGCATTAGGTTTATAATTGTTTTTTGCAGCTTTGCAAGTCCAAGCCTGGATGTTTGAACGCCGTCTCTGTTTGTAACATCGACAAAATAAATTTTGTTTTCTTTCATTTTTTCCCCTTAAAATTTTTGATACGCTTTATAAATAACTTGCATTTTTCAGCCATATTATTTACAATGTATATAGTATGGAACTATTTATCGGTTCTGTCAAGAATCTTTATACAATATTAATATTATGGCTGATACAAAACAATTAGAAAAGAAAATAAATAAAGAATATAAAACAGGAAATGTGAAAAATGCTATAGAGCTTTGCCAGATTGGTCTGCAAGATGATCCTACAAATGCAGATTTACATGTAAGGCTCGGCGATTTGTATCTTGCCTGGCATCTTGATATATATAATTCATGCCAGTATATTGATGAAGCAATTACGGAATATCAAAGGGCTCTTGAAACTTATATTGATTCTGCAGAAATTTATTTTAAAATAGGGCAGGCGCATTATTTCAAAGGCGATCTTGATAAAGCAATTAATTATTTTGATACTGCTGTTTCTAAAAATCCGAAATTAGGCAAAGCGTATTATCTTTTAGCAGAAACATATACTAAAAAGGCAAGGTTTCTTGATGCGGCAATGAATGCTAAAAAAGCTATTAAGGCCATGCCTTTTGCAAATTCTTGCGCTCATTTTCTTCTATCAAATCTTTATAACGTATCTTCTGCAAGAAGTTTTAAAAATTATGTTCTTTCAAAATATGAATTTATTTTATCTGTTTTGACTCTGCCTTTTGATAGGATTGCGCTTGGAAATGTTAGAAGAATGTTCTCTTATGCAAGATTTTTCCCGGTTTTATTAAAAGGTACTTATCTTGTTCAAACAAACAGATTGAGCGAAGCTATTGAAATTTACAATGAAGCTGTTGAGAAGGCTCCTGGTTTTGTGCCTCTTTATTGCCTTCTTGGAGATATTTACAGATCTCTTGGGCAGTTTGATGACGCTATAACTGAATATAAAATGGCTATATGGCTTGACAGTTTAAATATACCTGCATACAGGCATTTATGTCAGGCTTATGAAGAACAGGGAGATTATGACAGTGCTGTTGAAATTTATGAAAAGTTAATTCAAATTATGCCTAATATGCCTGATGTGCATTCAAATCTTGCTAACATTTTGTATGTAAAAGGTGATATTGATGGTGCAATTTCTCATTTTCAGACTGCTGTTACATTAAATCCCAGAAAGCAATGGACAAGTATTATCAACCAAACTTTAGGTTTTGTTTATCAGGAATCAAAGCAGGATCTTGATGCTGCTATAAGTTCTTATCAAAGCGCCTATCTGCTTACACCTAAAGATATTGATATTTATGTAAATCTTGGCAGTGCCTTCTATGACAAAGAAGATATTGCCAATGCTTTGCAGGTATATAGAAACGCTCTTGATTTAGATCCTGAAAATGCAAAAATTCATTGTAATCTCGGATTTTTGTACTGGGGTAAAGGCGATATAGATGAAGCTTTGAAAGAATATGGACTTGCAATCAAATACGACCCTAATTATGATATTGCATACAACAATATGGGTGTAATTTATCTTGACGATTTAGGCAGAGTAAAACAGGCAATAGATTTATTTAAAAAATCTGTTGAGTGTAATCCAAATTATGCTCTTGCACATTTTAATCTTGCCCGCGCAATTGCAATTACAGGGGATAAAATTGAGGCTGCAAAACTTTATCAGGTTGCGCAGGATATTAATAAAATTACTAATGAAATAGATCCTCAGGATATTCTGGATAAGATTAACGGGCTGTTTGAGTAATTTTTAAATTATAATTATTTATATATTTTATTTCCTATCTGCACCTGTTTGACGTACATATCTTCGCAGGCACCAGAGCCTCTGCTTGTCGGGTCGGTATCGGTTCTTGACATGCTTGTTCTTGCTACAAGCTCGCTTTTGTCTGTATAGATGTCTACCAGATAACCGTCAAGTTTTACTATATCATTTTTCTTAATCCTTAAAAGTCCGCCCATGACATTATAATTTGCAGGAATTAGATGTGTATGTGATATGTGCGAGCTTACGTATCCTAAAGTCCATGGAGTGTTATGCGGCGGCTTTGATCTCCATTCAAGCTGTCTTGCCTGTCCAAGTGTTTTATGGGACTTGAATTTCCAGTGTTTGTAGAGTTCTTTTCTGTCATTTGCAAGATCACCCCATACTATTCCCAAATCCATAAGACATATATCATCAAATTGGTTACGCATAATATCTCTGAACCAGAAATTAGTATTTTTTGTTACAACCATTCCGGAGATAGAATAATGCGCTTGCGGCTGTAGTGCATAAATATCTTTTTCTCCGTATGCTTTTATGTATTTTGCATTTGTGATATTTATTTGAACCGGATCATTTACTGTAATAATTTGCGAACCTTCAAGCGACGAAATTTTGGGAAACGCATATTTTAGCCGGAATAAAACATCTCCAAGCATGGAATTCAACAGCATTAATAGAAATAATATTAAACACCCTTTACAAAAATATTCAAAAATTTTAACAAAATCCATTAATTCCTCTAAACCAAATTTTCACTGTTTTCACCGACTTTTATAATAGGCAGAATGATTCCAAATGTAGCTCCTTTACCAATTTCAGAGTCAACAAAAACTTTTCCGTTATGGTATTTTTCAATAGTTTGTTTTACAAGGTGAAGTCCGAGACCAGTGCCTTTAATAGTATGAATATTATTTTCTACTCTGTAAAATCTGTCAAAAATCTTTTTCTGATGCTCGGGAGCAATTCCGCATCCTTGATCAGAGACTGTTATGACAGCATTATCTCCGTCTTTTTTTAATACGACCTTGATTTGACCGTTATCAGGCGAATATTTTATTGCATTTGATAAAAGATTTGTTAATGCTCTTTCTATTCCATCATAATTAAATAAAAATTCCGGTATATTTTCTTCTTTATTAACCGAGATCGAAAGATTATGTTCTTTAGTCAATGCCTGAACCTGATTTACACAATTATCAACGACTTCATAGATACTGTTCAGGGATTTTTCCATTTCGGCGTTTGCTTCCATTCTTGAAAAATCCAGTATGTCATTTACCATTCTGTTAAGTCTTATGATTTCCTGATTAATGGTGCCTATAAATTCTTTTTGGGTTTCATAGTCAAATTCATTGCCGTAATTGTAAAGTGTATCAATATAGCTTCGCAAAACTGTAACAGGTGTTCTTAGTTCATGAGACACATTTGAGATAAAAGTAGAACGCATCGCATCCATTTCAGCCTCTTTTGTCATATCAATAAGTACAATAATATAGCCTACATAATCTTTATTGCGCGTAAACATGGGTGAAATAATTGATTTAATAACGCGTTTGTCAACCTGAATATTAAATTCAAGAGGTTTATTTTCCATAACTTCAATTGGAGTATCTTTAAATTCTTCAATTTTGTCTTTAAAGCAGTAATTGCCTTCAGTATCAATGTAGTCCTGAATTTTTATATTCATCATTTGATTATCGTCAAGTTCAAGAAGTTTATGCGCATGATTGTTAATTAAAACAACATTGTCGTTGTTGTCGCAAACAACAACTCCGTTTGCAATGCTCATCAGCACAGCTTCCAGTTTGTTTCTTTCAAGTGTAAGCTGTTCAATATTCTGTTCTTCATAAAGATGCAGCCTGTTAGACATGTTGTTGAAAGAATTAAATAGTTCTTTAACCTCCGAACTTACATCTTTATCCTGAATTGTGTAACCGAATTCACCTGTAGAAATTTTTTGAACACCTTTATGCAAAATCCTTAATTCACGCGTAATGAGATAGGTGTTAATTAATATTACAAATGCAAATACAACCCATGCTACTGTAAAGACAAATAGTAAAGATGCTCTCGTCGTTGATGAAATTTGATTTATGATATTTCCTGACAGCCCTACAGTAACAGAACCAGCATTTTCCCCGTTTTCTGCAATCATAGGTGAACTTACGATTATATTTGGACTTTTAGGCTTAAAACTTCCTACACCTTTTGTTTTATATAAAAGTTTGCCATCGGCGTTTCTAAATTCTATAAAAACAATATCACTATGGGATTCAACTATTTTATCTGCATGACTTTTTAGTATTCCCTGTGATGAATTTTTTGTAAGTCCTGCGCACTCGATTGCCAGCGTTTTTGAAACAATTTGTCCGAAGTTTTGATAACCTTCATTCAAATTTTTCTGAATATTAAAAATTGCAAATACTGCTATTAAAACAATAAGAACAGTGCTTAGTATGAGACCTGAAATTATAAGTCTGTTCTGTGTTGTTAAGCTCACCTTTGTCTTATTCATAACAATAATTATAGCATTGTAAAATCTGCCGGGCAAGTAATATATATCAAATTTTTAAAAGAGCTTTTTTTAATTGATAAAGTTTTTTTTCGGAAGTTCCTATGCCGCACAGAAGCATTGTTGAAATTTCGTTTGTCTTTTCATCTTCTATGTTAAATCCGTCAAAAAGTTTTTCAGACAATTCATATCCAGTAAAACCTTCTTTTTTTATAAGGATTTTTGTAATGTCGTCTCCGCCAAAGTCTATATTTTTCACTGTTTTCTTTAAAGTTTCGATTTCTTCAATGAGAGTGTTAAGTTTTTTTCTTCCTCTGATAGAATTAAGAAAGTTAATATTAGCCTCAATTGAAGCTAAAAGCGGGTAAGAAGGCGATGTTGTATTAATCATTGAAAGTGCTTTTTCAGGGTTAATATCACAATTCACATGAAGCAGTGCTGTAGGATTTAGGCCTCCAGCGGTTTTATGCAGTGATTGAATTGTGAAATCGGCGATATTTACCGCACTTTGAGGAAGTTTATCTGAAAATGGGTATAGTGCGCCATGTGCTTCATCAACTATTAAATATGCACCGTTTTTTTCGCAAATCTTTTTTAGTTCTTTAATATCTGACACAATTCCTTCATAGGTTGGAGAAGTTACGATTACAGCTTTTACACCTTTGATATCTATTAAATCAGGGGTTGTTTTGTCAGGTATTCCCCAGTCCCCGGCAATTGGCAATTCGTAATAAACAGGTACACAGCCGGCAAGTCGTACAGCGTTTTCATGACAAGGATGAGCTTTTTTCCATATTAAGACTTTATCCCCTTGATTTGTGCATGACAAAACTGAAGCTATTATACCGCTTGTTGAGCCGTTTGTTAAAAAATAGGTATAATTTGTCTTATAAATTTTAGCTGCTCGTTTTTGGGCTTGCGAAAGTGCTTTCTGCGGATTATGTGCGTCAGTTTCCGATATATCGTATTTATAAAACTGCCTGAATTTGTTAAAAATAAAAAATTTCTGCCCATGCGAAGGCGTTGTGAACAAATATTTTCTGTTTTGTTTTCTTAATAATTTTACAAGGCTCATTAAGACCCTCTCCCTCCCCCTCACCCGAGGGTATTGTTAACATTTCATTGGTCTGTATTGAAAGACTATTGTCCTCCCCCTGAGGGAGGACCGAAATCTTTGATTTCGAGGAGGGGTTGCAAAGAAAAGTTAACAAATTCTCTCCCGAGGGAGGGAATATATAATAATTCAACCATCTTGCTTTCATTTCGTTCTTCCATAACCAGCCCCTCTCTCTAACTCTCTCCCCAAAGGGGCGAGAGGATTTGATATAAGTTGTATTGTTTGTAATGATTAAATTTTATCATTCTGAGCAGGCACAAATTCATGCAAACCTTATCGCGGTGGAACAGCTACGCTCCTTCTTTAGTTTAGACTACACAAATTTATGCAAAACCTATGTTGCGGGTGGAGCGACTACGCTCCTTCTTTAGTTTAGACTGTACAAGTTTATGCAAAACCTATGTTGCGGGTGGAGCGACTACGCTCCTTCTTTAGTTTAGACTGTACAAGTTTATGCAAAATCTATGTTGCGAGTGGAGCGGCTACGCTCCTTCTTTAGTTTAGACTGTACAAGTTTATGCAAAATCTATGTTGCGAGTGGAGCGGCTACGCTCCCTATTTGTTTTGGATTTCGATACTGCGCTTTGTACAAAATTGCGTTAATGTCATCTTATCTTTGCCCGAATTATATTCAAACTTGCCGGACACAGTGTACCCGCCATTTTCACGCTTTTCAATCCTTATAGGATAGAAGCGGCATTGTACTGACTGTTCTTCAGACAGCGGAAGAACTATTGAATATTCCTTTTCAATATTAATATTTTCATTTGTTCTGAATTTCATACCGCCTGCAGAAATATCAAGTGTCGTAATTTGGTGTACACCTTCATCAAATGCAAGCTCCAGATCATAGACGTATTTTATACGTGTATATTGGCGTCTCTGTAAAAATCTGTGTTTTGCAGGGTTTGCTATTTTTACTCTTTTGCCTTCAATAGTTTCCGGATACGAATCAAAATACAAAGTTCCATGATTAGTTTGTGTATAAAACTCACAGTAATTATGGCGTAACATTCCTTCCGGTTCATAATCAAGTTCTATTGTAAAATATTTTGGTTCCACTTCTACAATTGTACCTTTGTTTGCACATTTAAAATCTGATGGTACAACAGTAATTTTTCTGTCTTTTTCAATTAATTCTCTCATAGTATCCTCTTTTCTTCCAATTATACTATATTACTAAAATTTTGTCGATATCTTAACAAAAAAAAGCTCCCCTTATATAATGAGGAGCAAATACTGAGCAATCAGAAGAGTTGAGGATTTACATTTATATAATACAAATTTTTGTATGCTTAATCATTCAACGAAATATTAATTATTTGCACAAAAAAATAGTCCCTAGGTCTTAGGAACTATTTTTTATTATTAATTTTATGCAGTCTTATTCTTTTAAAAAGGACTCATAATTTCTTGCAAGTAAGTGAGTTCTTACCTGATTAATCAAATCGAGCGCTACACCTACCATGATTATTAATGAAGTTGCACCGATACCTTGCAGAGTTTTTATGTTAGTAACGTAACTTGCAAGAGAGGGTACAAGAGCAATAATACCAAGTCCCATAGCCCCGATAAATGTAGTTTTGGTTAAAATTTTATCAAGAGCTTCTGCAGTCGGTCTGCCGGGTTTGATGCCAGGAATAGATGAACCATATTTCTTTAAGTTATCTGCAATATCTTTCGGCTGCATATTAGGCATGATTGATGCATAGAAAAATGTTAATGCAACAATTAACAAGAAATACAGCACATAATATGTGATGCCATCAGGGCTTAACACCTGATTTAAATGTATTACAACATTTTTAACAGCTTCGCTTTTGAAATTCGCCTGTCCCACAAGGCTTAAAATTGTTGACGGGAAAAGCAATATTGCAATTGCGAAGATAATAGGCATAACACCGCCCGGATTAAGCTTAAACGGAATAAAAGAATTCATGCCGCCGTAAACTTTATTTCCGACCTGTCTTTTTGGATTAACAATAATAACCTTTCTTACGGCTTCCTGCATTATTACAATGAATATCATTGCTGCAAAGAATATAAGAAGTAAAACTGCCAATCCAAGCTGCATCATAGAGTTATGAGCCACAATCTGCGCTGTTCTTGACGCGTAAATCGGAATTCCCGATAGGATACCAATAAAGATAATTAATGAACCACCATTACCGATACCTTTTTCTGTAATAAGCTCTGATATCCACATAACAAGAACAGAACCGGCTGTTAATACAACGATTGAACTTATAAAGAACATTACTGGATTAACATTCGGCAATACAGCGCCTGGCAGGTGGTGAAGGTACATCATAAATATTAAAGATTGAAATACTGCCAGTACAACCGTAAATATACGTGTATACTGGGATAATTTTCTTCTGCCTGCTTCACCTTCCTCTTTCTGGAGTTTTTCAAGCGATGGTATTACTACAGAAACAAGCTGGATAATGATTGATGATGTAATGTAAGGCCCGATACCAAGTGCAAATATAGAAACTTTTCCAAGAGCACCGCCTGAGAATAAATCTAAAAATCCGATTATATTATTTCCCTGTGCAATGTTCTGGAAAATCTGGTTGTTAATACCAAACAAAGGCATTTGAACCCCGAATCTGAATGCAGCAATCATCAGGAATGTAAAAAGAATTTTCTCTTTTAAACCTGAAGCCTGCCACATTGACATTAAATCATCAGTTGTAGGCATTTTCATTTGTGGTGCCATTATACTAACTCAACCTTTCCGCCTGCTTTTTCAATTTTTTCTTTGGCTGATGGTGTTACATAACAAGCTTTAACAGTAACAGCGTCTTTCAATTCGCCATTGCCTAAAACTCTTAAACCAACACAAGAAGGATGAACTCTTCCTGCTTCTTTTAAAATTTCGAGTGAAACTTCTTTCATACCATATTGAGCAATTCTGCCGACATTAATTTCAGCATATTCAAGCTGATTAATAATTTTAAAACCTTTTAATTTCGGCATTTGTCTGTAACCGGGCATTTGACCGCCTTCAAAACCTCTTTTAGCAGAGCTTCCTGAACGTTGTCCTTCACCGTTATGACCGCGGCATGATGTTTTACCTCTGCCTGATGAACGGCCTCTGCCTACTCTTTTAATTTTATGTGTTGAACCTTCTGCAGGTCTTAAATCTTCTAATGTAATTGTCATTTTTAATTTCCTTTCTTACTCGCTTTCGCTTACGCAATACCGGAAGAGGTCAAAATTTTGTGAAGTCAGGCCAACAAACCTGGCTTCATGACCTCCGGGCTTCTTATTCTACTATTTGAACTAAATGAGGCACTTTGTTAACCATGCCTAAGATCGTTGCACTGTTGTAGTGTTCTACTACCTGATTTTGTTTTTTCAAACCTAAACCTGCAACAACCTTGCGCTGGGCTTCTGAAGCTCCGATAAGGCTTCTTACAAGTTTAATTTTTATTTGTTTTAATTCTGTTTTTGCCATTTTTATTTCCTTTTTATCATTTTAATTATTACAGTTAATAAGTGAATAGGTTAATAGGTGAATTTAATTACGCCAAATACCTTATACTCCTATTCCGTCTAGTTAAGCAATTCAGCCATAGTCAAGCCGCGTTTTTTAGCTACTTCATTAAACGGTGTAAGAGCTTTTAATGCTTCTAAAGTAGCGTTTGCAGCATTCAAAGGAGCTTTAGAGCCTAAAGATTTTGCCAGAATATTTTCAATACCGGCAAGTTCAAGAACTAAACGAACAGCACCGCCTGCAATAATACCTGTACCTTGAGATGCAGGTTTAAGCATAACAGCACCGGCTCCTGAACGACCTGTAATCGGGTGAGGAATTGTAGTTTTGAAGATAGGCACTGTAATAAGATTTTTTCTGCCGTCTGCGATTGCTTTTTGAATAGCAATAATAACTTCAGATGCCTTAGCACATCCTACACCTACCTGACCTTTTTTGTTGCCGACAATAACAATTGCGCGGAAGCTTAATTTTTTACCGCCTTTAACAACTTTAGTTACACGACTGATTTGAACAACACGTTCAATCCATTCAGACTGCGGTTTTTCTTCAGATGTTTCAATTTTTTGTTTTTTGCCGCGCCCGCGTCTTTGCCCGCGTGCAGGTTTTTCTTCAGCAGATTCTTCAACAGTCTCAGAAGCTGTTTCTTCAACTGTTTGAACTGATGTATCTTCCGATTCAACAGAAGTTTCTTCTACTGTCATTTCTTCTTTGTTTTCTAAATCCATTGATTTTTACCTTTCATTTTACTTGTAATTATTTTATAAGCGCACGATATTATTTATTTATAGGACTACGTGCGTAACACCGAATATACCAAAATAAAGCTAGTTAAAGCCTATGGTAAAATATTCGTGAGTAACTTTTCTGACATAATTATTATTACAAAAAAAAATTTTATTTGCAATAGTATTTTAAGGAAATTAAAGTTTTCGTGGGTAGTCATTTTTTATTTCCCAGTTATCAAGCTGTAAGATTCCCGCGCAATAATTAGCATCTTCTTCGCAACTTTGAATTGCTTGAGCGCGCGAGCTGCATTTTGTTGCTTTAGGACAGTATGCTGAAAAATGTCCGCTGACAGCGGCTTTGATGTTTTTACCGCAAATTACAAAAACAAATTTATCGCTTCCAAGTTTATTTAGTCTTTTATTTCCGTTTGTATCAAATGTAATGTCAATGCAGCTTCCATTTCTAACATGAAAGTATGAGCCGTCCTGCAAAATAATTTTTATATAATTATTATAATCCGGATCTTCTTTTGCTGATATGTATTTAAAATATGGAGCCAGATAGTTATTGAAAAAGTTATGTGCTACATTACTATTTGCTTCTTTATCATATTCTCCCTCATCATTGTATATCATCTCTGTTTTGGGCCAATCTTTAATCGGTCCGTTATCAAGTTCTGCCATTATCAGTGCCTGACTCATTGTTGAATAAAACTTTTTTAAACGTGCACTTGTCTCCTGTCTTTTTGAATTTTGTATAAGGGAGGGCATTGTTAATGCAGCTACAATTCCTATAATTCCAAGTGTTATTAAAACTTCTGCCAGCGTAAATCCGTTTTTTATATTCATAAAAAAATACGCCTCCTAAATCCTTAGTACATGCTTAATTGTAACATAAAATCTCCAAAATAGCAATATTTTTATTCCTATTATTTGATATATCTTAATTAATGTCAAAAAAATTTGATAAAGTATTTCATAAAAAATTCGGTCAAAGGGTAAGATTTCTGCGCAAAGAACGCGGAATGACGCAGGAGCAGCTGAGTTTTGAAATTGATGCAGATAACTCATATATTGCAAATATTGAAAATGCGCACAGAGATATACCTCTTTCCCGCATTAGAATGATTGCTAAAGCTCTGAATGTCGAACCTTATGAACTTTTAAAATTTTAGCTGTCAAGATTGCCTGTTTTAATTTCTTGCAAAAATTCATTATAGGTAACATATTTTGCATTATTTTTTTTCAAAAATTTTTGAAATCTTGGCAGATCACTGTCAACAGTCTCTTTTATTGCTTTAGCTGCTACAAGATGCTTAGGAAAATTATTTTTTGCCGCATTTGCGCTGAATTTTGCACTTCTTATAAAATTAGGAATCATATTTTTGAAATTATATAATGTAAGCTTCACTATATCTTTTCCTGTAAATACACACATGGGAAGATTATTAATAGTGTCATAATCAATCAATTTATACCTTACAGCGTTATTTATTACCCATTTTTGAGAAGCATTTTCTTTTACAGCCAAAGTTTTAAGATGTTCAAAAAACAATGATTGTTCATAAGATTGCGCCCTAAACACAAAATTTTTTTTGTAAAAATTTTTATAGTTATTTGCAAAGTGTAAAAATTCGTCTGGCGAGGTTTTTACAATTCTTATGGCTGTAAAATTCGGGTTATATTTGTTTTGATTATAATAATTACTAACCTTCATTATGCACCTTTTATTATTTCAGAATATCTTTCAATGTATTAATCATACAAGTTTTAAATCTGTCGCACTCTTCATCATTTTTGGCTTCAAATCTAAGTGTAAAAACTGGTTCTGTATTACTTTGTCTTATCAGAGCAAACCCTCCGTCAAAGACTATTCTCATGCCGTCAAGTGTGATTATTTCTTTTATATCGGACCCGAACAGGTTTCGGTTCGCTTCCACACACTTTTTAAATTTTTCAAGAACCTCTTTTTTCTTCTCATTAGGACAGGGGAAGCGGACTTCCGGAGATGAGCAAACTTCGTCAAAAGGTTTTAGCATATCTGAAATTTTGAAATTTGTATTAACTTTTTTGTGTTTTGCAATTATTTCAATAATTCTGCATCCTGCATAAATTGCATCGTCAAAACCGTAGTACCTGTCTTTGAAGAATGTATGCCCGCTCATTTCGCCTGCAAGCAAAGCATTTGTTTCTTTCATTTTGTCTTTTATATAACCGTGTCCGGTTTTGCACATAACAGCATTACCGCCGAGTTTGTTAATTTGATCATAAAGCACCTGAGAGCATTTAACCTCACTTACAACAGTCGGACAAGTTCCTGTTTTTTTACAATCTTCAATTAAATCCATTGCGTAAATTAACAGTAATTTGTCGCCGGTTAAGAATTTTCCGTCTTCATCAATAATTCCTATTCTGTCGCTGTCGCCGTCATAGGCTATTCCTATATCTGCTTTATTTTCAACTACTACCTCTTTTAGTGTATCTAATGTTTTTTCAACACTTGGATTCGGGTGATGATTAGGGAAATTTCCGTCAGGTTCTGAAAATAATTCAATAACATCACAGCCGAGTTTTCTGTAGAGTTCAGGTCCTACAACGCCGCCTGTTGCGTTTGCACTGTCAACAACAACCTTAACACCTTCGCCGATTTTGCCGAATCGCTTTTCCATATCCTTTATATAATCAGGGATTATATCATATTGTTTTACTTGTGTCTGGCTGCATGGCTTAACGAGCGTGTCCGTCCAGTGTTTGAATGTTATATCTTTAACTTCTGAAATTTGCTTTTCTGTTAAAGTTCTTTTGTTAAAAGTCATTTTTAAACCGTTGTATTCTTTAGGGTTGTGGCTGGCTGTAATTATTGCAGCTGCAATAATGTTATATCCTGGAATTCCAACGACTTCTGAGTAGTACCCTATGGGTGTCGGGGCAAGCCCGAGCTGTATAACATTTGCACCGGTAGATGTTATACCTTCGGTTAAAGCTTTTTCAAGAGCTGGAGAATGCAGCCTTGCATCGCGTGTAATTGTAATCCACATATCAGTTTCTTTTTTGCCTGATTGATTCTTTAGCCATTCAACAAAGCCGCGGCCTGTGTTGTAGAAAAGTTCCTCAGTTATGTCTTCACCGTAAATCCCTCTTATATCATTTTTCCCGAATGCATGTTCATATTTTTTCATATTAAGTTTTCCCCTTTTAATTATTGTATAATTATAGCATGAAAAATTTTTTCGCAAATTTATCAGATAACGAACGATTTGCAGGATGGATATTTATTCTCCCTGCACTTATCGGAACTTTAATTTTTATTTTAATCCCTGTAATATGTTCATTTGGTTTGAGTTTTGCTAAATGGGATTTATTAAATCCTATTAAATTTGTTGGTTTTGATAATTACAAAGAAATTTTTTCAGATGCACTTTTTTATAAAATACTGTGGAATACTGTTGTATTTGCGCTATCGACATCAATTTTAGGTGTTATCATTCCGCTTGTACTTGCATGTATTTTAAATTCAAAAATCAGAGGGGCAGAGTTTTATAAAACCGCATATTTTCTTCCTTTTATCACTCCTATGGTTGTTATAGGCGTTGTTTGGGAGTGGATTTTTGATCCTAATATAGGCTTTTTAAATCATATTTTACACCTTCATATTAATTGGCTTTATGATACACACTATGCAATGGCGGCACTTATTATAGTTTCTGTGTGGAAACTTATAGGGTATAATATGCTGATATTTTTAACAGGATTATCAGGAATTTCCCAAAGCCTGTTTGAAGCCGCAAAAATTGACGGCGCAAATTATTTCCAAATATTTAAAAATGTCACTGTTCCAATGCTTTCGCCTACTATATTTTTTGTTGTTATTATAACAGCAATCAGCTCTTTTCAGGTTTTTGACCTGATTTATCTTATGACGCAGGGCGGTCCTTTTGACAGCACAAATGTTCTTGTTTACGCTATTTATAAGAACGCATTTGAATATTTTAACGCAGGCAAAGCCTCAGCCATTGCCTACGTGCTATTTATGATTATTCTAGTGTTAACCTTAATTCAGTGGAACTTAAGAAAAAAAATTGTGTATAATGAAAATTAAACAGTATAATTTTTCATTATATCTTCAGCAGTAACAGAATTTTTTACATCACCTCCAACAAGGCTTCTGAATTTACGTCCTAAGGTGCCGAGTTCAATAATTCCGTTAAATGAAGCTTTCTCCGGAGTTTCTTCAGGCGTATTTATTACAGCTCTTCTCCCAATACTAAAATTTGAGAATACACCTGATGGAGTTTCGCCATGAATTAATAATATATCTCCGTTGTTTGCTTTTTTTATATTATATAGTGCGCTGTCAAGAACTCCGAGCTGTTTTGTATCTTTTGCGTATTGAACTACCTCTCTGAAGGCCCTGTTAGGCACAAATTTTGCAGTGAATGCAGGATGATGGCATCTTTTTTGAATTTCCATATAATATACCTCCTTGTGTTGTTTCTCTATTAATATTCATAAAAAATTTTTTTTGCTAAAGAATAAATTTTTGTTACAAAAGTTATTTTTTGCTAAAGAATTTTTAAAAACATTCCGTATTAGATAAAGTGATAGGGAGTGTTAATCATGTTTGAAGATTTAAAAAAAGAAAAAATAGTAGTAGAGATTACAAATCTTGTTGAGAAGGCAGAAAAAGCGCAGGAAGATATTGATTCATACTGCAAATTTATGAAAGGTGTAATTTTAAATACATCAGGACTAAACTAACCGCCTGATGAAAATTTTTAGTAATAATACTATATTATTTTTATGAAAATTGTAATTTTAGGCGGAGTGGCAGCAGGAGCAAAGGCAGCTGCGAAAGCAGGCAGACTTTTGTCTGATGCAGAAATAAATTTGTATACTGATGATACGCACATTTCTTATTCAGCGTGCGGTTTACCCTACTATATAGAAGGCAACTTTGAAGATTATGAACAGCTTCTTGTAAGATCACCTGATGATTTTGAAAAAAAAGGCATTCATATTCATCTAAAAAGCAGGGCTGTAAAAATAATTCCGGAAGCAAAACAGGTGCTTATTCAGGATTTAACTACCCAGAGAGCATATCTGGTTGAATACGACAAACTGATTATTGCAACCGGAGCAAGACCTGTAATACCAAAAATTAAAAATGTTAATCTGCCGAATATTTTCACGCTGAGAAAAATTGAAGACGGAATTGCTATAAAAGAAAAAGTTCTGAAATCAAACCATGGAACTATTATCGGCGGAGGTTATATCGGCATGGAGCTTTTAGAAGCCCTTGTTAAGCAGAATGTAAAAGCTGCTCTCGTTGAATATTCTCCTAATATTATGCCGATTTTTGATGATGACATGTCAAGACTTATTCTTGAACAATTGAATTCTATTAATAACGGACGTTTTGAAATCCTAACCTCTGAACTTGTTACAGAATTTTCCGGAGATATTAACGGTGTTAATCTTGTAAGAACAGGTACAGGTAAAGAATTTAATACTGATTTTGTAATACTTTGCACAGGTGTAACCCCTAATGTTGAGATAGCAAAGGATGCAGGAATTGAAATTGGCATAACAGGTGCAATTCGTGTTAATGAAAAAATGGAAACAAGTGTTGCAGATATATATGCATGCGGCGATTGTGTTGAAGAGAATTTAATAGTAAGCGGCACAAAAATCTGGATGCCTCTAGGCTCAAATGCCAATAAAGAAGGAAGAGTTGCTGCTATAAATGCCTGCGGTGGAGATGAGAAATTCCCGGGAGTTCTGGGCTCTGCTGTTACAAGATGTTTAAATCTTACAATGTCAATGACAGGTTTAACCGAAAAAAAAGCGGTTTCACTAGGTTTTAAACCCGTATCGGTTTCAGTAACCAAAAATGATAAAGTCGGTTATATGCCAAATGTTAATAACATAACATTAAAGCTGATTGCTGATTATGAAACCGGAAAACTGCTTGGCGGACAAGCTGTCGGGGCAGGAGATGCTGACAAAAGAATAAATTCGCTGGCCGCAGCATTGCTTGCAGGAATGACTGTTGAAGAATTTTATAATAACGATTTAACTTATGCACCGCCTTTTTCTCCGACAATAGATCCGCTTCTTAATGCTGCACAGATGCTGATGGGGCGGGTTATGCCAAAAGATTAGCAATATATTTTGCAGCACCTTCACCCATAGAAAAGCAGCTTCCCTGCACTCTCAATGCTCCCTGAGACATAAAATCTGCAGAGAGACACCTGCCAGCGACAAAAAGATTATCTATATCTGCTGACATTAGGCTTTCTATCGGAAGCTGATAATCTTTTACAGCTTTTAATGTTGATTTCCCTCTAGTGTTTGAATGAACATCAACAGGATAATCTGAAACAACAACAGGATGTTCAAACTTTTTACCATTCAAAAGATCTTCAATTGTATATATGTATTTCCCTTTAATCCTTCGTGATACTCTTACACCAAGCATATCTGCAATATTAGATATAAATGCATTTTCAAACCCCGGAAAATAAATCCTGCAAAACTGGAGATATCTGTATATATTCTGACGCGCCAACAGCAAGGCTTTTGAGATATTTTTCACCTCGAGAGAATTCCTGTAATCTATTATGCGGGGGCAGTTAAAAGCAATTGTATCAGGCATTCCAGGTACTGTAAATATCTGAAAATAATTTGTATCATACTCATTAAGTATACCTTTTTCTACAGCGTCTTTAAATAGAGGCGCTAAAGCCCATTTTTTATCAGGATCCCACGTATAAGCCGTAGAAAGATGTATGTAACCGTCAATATTCTCTATAGTTGTAACATTTCTATCTTTATCATATTCTCCAAGCCACTGTGAAAAAGTGTTTAGATCAATTCCGCCCATCATAAATCTTAAAGTTACGGGCTGGAATTCATCAGGCTTTTCCAAGAAGTCACAATTACAAATTTTTCCGACGACACAATTCCCTGTTGCATCAATTACATATCTCGCTTCGACAGATACCGATAATTCATTTTGAGGAATATGTAACTCATCGTTATATGCCGATAATATTTCTTTGGTTATTTTGATTTTTTTAATCTTCCTGTTCTCAATTTTTATACCTAAAATATTAGTATCAAAGAACAGTTCAACATTCGCCCTTTTCATCAAATTATCAAGCGCTATCTTGGTTATTTCCGGATTAAACCACGCAGGATTACCCATATAAGTAGTTTGCCCGCCAAGCCTGTGGCATTCATCAATCAATGCATTTTTAAAGTCAGTATTTATCTGGTTGTTCCCGGATTTCATAACAGGAATTACAAGCCCTGAGGTAATTGTACCGCCAAGATGAATATTTTTTTCTATTAATAAAGTTTTAAGTCCGAGTTTTCCTGCAGTATATGCAGCAGCACAGCCTGCTGTTCCTCCACCAATTATTACAACATCATATTTATTCATAATCTTTCATTATAAACATGAAAATTATTATTGCAAAATAATTAAATTATATTAAATTCTGAACGGATAATCTTTGCTTATTTTCCAGCCGTCCATAATTATAAGCGCAGTACAGTATTCATTAGAAGCTTTCGCCTGTGCTTCACATTTTTGCAGGAGTTCATCGCGTGAAAAATTGTTTAGTGCCCAATTGACAGTTCCGTCATTATAAAATATAAATATTTTTTTCCCTACTGCTTCTTTAAGACTTTCTTCATCTTCTTTTAATTCTTTGCAGGTATTTGCTTTCGGGCAGAAAAATATATATGTTCCGGATAGATTTGTAGTAGTATCATAATCATATAATCTTCTTAAATAAAATGCAGAACCGTCTTTTAGATAAGCAAATGCTCCGCTTTGCCCTTTTTCTACACTAATCATTTCTATATAAGGTTTATAATATTGATTTATAAGATTTTCAGCATCATCAGGATCATTTTTATCAATATATTCTGCAATTTTGCCCAGCTCGGTGTCAGTATCACCAAAATCAAGTTTAATTCTTATTGTTGCCTGTTGCATAATTGATGAATATTTTTCCAATCCTGTTTCAATAACCCTTTTCCTGTGATGAGCGATAAGAGAAGGCATTGTCAATGCAGCTACCACACCGATAATACCGAGAGTTATAAGGACTTCGGCTAGCGTAAATCCTCTAATCTTCTGATTTAAACTATTTTTTTTCATAATACCTCCCTTATGTAAACTTTTTATAATAAAAAATCTTATATATTATCCAATAATAGATATATATATCTATTATTATAAAACTTTGTCTATTTATTGTCAATATTATCAATAAAAAGTAGAATTTATCATGAGGTATATATGTCAGGGCGTGAATTTGTTAAAATTTTACTTGCAAAGGAATGTTTAACGCTTACTGAGCTTGCAAAACTTGCAACGGAAAGCAGCGATAAAAAGTATACTATGGACGGTTTATCGCATAAAATGCGCGCCGGGACTCTGCGTTTTGATGATGCGGAATTTTTTGCAAAATTGCTAGGGTATGAAATTGAATTAAGAAAAATAGTAAAAAATAGTCAGGATAAAAATTTAATATAACTATACGTTATATACTAATAACTAATCTAGTTTATATTTAAATAAATTTATGCATTTTAATGTATTTTGAACTTGATATGAGATTTGAATTTTCAACATCTTTTTTGTGGGCAGAGATTATAGCCTCATTAGTAAGACTTAAATTTTCATCGCGATAAAATATACCTGCTTTAGTTTTTAAAAGCCCTAAATCGTATTCTGAAAGTTCATATTTTATTAGTGATTTATTTTTTACTGCAATTGTGCCTGTAAATTTGTTTAAAGATTCTGAAAAAATTTTCCCAACAAAAAATCCTGCATTTATAAATGCGTTTCTGACAGCTGCAGAATTAGAATAAGTCAGTATCATTCCATTATCATCTAAAAGCCTGTATAGTTCTTTAAAAAAATCTATAGACCACAGACAGGGACATTTTGCAGGTGTAAATGCATCTAAAAATACATAATTATATAATGTGCTATCGTTTTTTACTATTTGTCTTGCATCATCAATTTCCAAGTCAAAATTAAAATCAAGTAATTTAAGGGCATTTACTGCTGTTTTATAACTAGAAGAAATATACTTATAATATATATTATGTAAGAAGCTGACTAAATAGCATACAGGGTATAAAATACCATTTGAATTCTTTAAAAGCCCAAAACGGGGCAATAAATTAATCATCATTTTATCAAAATACGGAGCATATTCTTTTGAGTTTAATATCCTAATTACTTCCTCATCAATTTGTGAAATCATCTTTTGCAAAAGCAAAATGTTTACTTCTTTTCTCAATATATACTTGGGCTCTGTTTTATCGCATAACATTTTTTTTATTTTTTCATTATAAAATGACAAATTATTATTTTTTAATATTTTTTTGTTTGTTACAAAAAATGGAGAAAGTAATGCTAAATTTTTATCATTGTCTAGTGCATGTATATAAACTTTGTATTTTTTATTATTGGTATATATCTTATCGATATTTTTAATTTTATTTGTATCTATCGTTTCGTTATAGATAAAATTCAATAAATAATTTAAAAAACTTTTTGAGTTATATCCGATTCCAAAACAAATATCCAAAATTTTTATTTCATTATTTTTTTTTAAATAATCTTTAAAATTTGAAGGCAGAATAAATTTTTCGTAAGCTTCAGTTAAAGCTCCGTATGTAGAATGGTAAATGTCATCTGCATCAGGCGAGAAAAGCCCGACTGATCCGTCATTTGTAAAATAAGGGTAGAGTTTGTACATAAGCCTATTATAGATTATAGTATTAATATTGGCAAATAATTATCTTTTTGCTATAATATTTTTGTAAAATGCTGTAAAAACAGGAATTTACTGTTACAGCAACATATAATAATGAGGGAATTATGAAAATTAGCGTAAAGGTGCCTGCTTCGACCTCAAATTTAGGTCCGGGCTTTGATTGTATAGGTATGGCACTGCCAATATACAACACAATTACCATTGAAGAAACAGTTTTGCCGGGAACCGGTATTGAAATTAACGTTATAAATGATAGTGAATCTGCTGATGACATGTTAACTGAGCACATGCCAATGGATGAAAACAGCATTATATATAAAGCTGTTGAACTTTTGTATAATTCTATAGGCCAGACTCCTAGCGAGTTAAAAATTACCGTACAATCCCAAATTCCTATAGCAAGAGGCTTGGGAAGCAGTGCTTCTGTAATTGTCGGAGGTCTGCTTGCCGCGAACGAACTTTTAGGAAAACCAGCCGATGAAGTTGCACTTTTGTCAATTGCTGCTGAAGTAGAAGGTCATCCTGATAATGTTACCCCTTCAATTGTTGGAGGACTCGTTTTAACATCATTGGAAGACGATGGTAGTGTTGTTTACAGAAAGCTTGATTGGCCGGAAGAATGGCAGATTACAGTTTGCATTCCTGACTATGAACTTTCCACAGAAATATCGCGTTCTGTTCTGCCTAAAGAAGTGCCAATGCATGATGCTGTATTCAATGCAAAACGTCTGGCAATGTTCATTCAGGCTGTTAATACAAAAGATGCGAATTTAATGAAAATGGCACTTCATGACAGACTTCACCAGCCTTATAGAATGAAACTCGTGCCTGGACTTGACAAAATTATGGAAAATTTAAAGCATGAAGAAAATGTTCTCGGATGTGTTTTAAGCGGAGCCGGGCCAGCAATTGTTGTAATTTCTCAAAAGAATAATCTTGACAGAATAAAATCAATAATAAAAGATACTTGGGAAGATATGAATGTTAAGGTTAATATAATGACTCTGCCTGTTGAAACGCAGGGCGCTCAAATTATAAATGAATAGCAGTAAATGAGTAGCCTCTATGAGAGAGTGAGCAGCTCTTAACGAGCCTGCGAGTCATTTGAGATGCGAGTGTGGGTTTTATTGGAGGCCGAAAAGTCAGGAAGGCGAGGACAGGCTTATTACAGAAGTTACAAAAAATAAATCCTTATTTATAATCTTACAAGTGAGCTTTCAATTAATTTTTTAAACTGCGTGGTTATATTATTTAAATCTGTTAAATCAACTTTATAAGGAAATGTTGAATTTTCTAAATCAAATTCTATTTTCGACTTTATTTCCGGTGTAAGCAGCGGCGACGAAATCGCAAGATCGACATCAGAATATTTTCGCGCAATCCCCTTAGCGCGTGAACCGTATAAATATAACACATAATCAGCTAAATATTTAGATATTATGTCTTTTATAAAAATAATATATTTATCTTCCAAATCAACCATTATTCTTTTTAAGCCGCTCAAGCACACTGTGTGCTTCATCTCTAAAATCTTTAACTATACTAACAACATCTTTTGCTACTTCTTCATTATAAGTATGGGATGATAAATTACGCTTTTTTCTGTACTCTGTCCATTTTTCTAAATTTGAGCGTAAAAGACCATACTTGTTTGCTTCGCGTATAATTTCATTGAATGTTAAGTTATCTTCAAGTTCCGGAAGCATTAATTTTAAAAAACGCGAAATAAATTTAAGCGTCAATGAATAAGTATATTCAAATCTTTGTATTAATGCATCTCTTATAGCATTATCATAAAATTCTTTATCATATCGCAAAATTATTTCATCTAAAGTTTTAATAGCATTCTCAAGAGATGTCAAATCAATAACTGTCATAAATTTATAATACCATATCAGAAAATTTTAAGCAATAAGGAAATAATGGGATATAGCAGTTTACACAAATTATGGGTAAAAACTGCTGAACTAAAATCCTTATTACTGATACTCCGGCTTGCACCCCACCCTAACCCTCCCCATTCGGGGAGGGAATTAAAAACTTTTCCCTCTCCTCGGGAGAGGGAGTATGTAGCGGATGGAACGGCTAGGTCCCCTGGTAACGGCCTCAAACTAATAAAAAAGCTCCCCTTATCGGGGAGCTTCTAATACTTATTAACCCTGGCCTGTGTAATCCGGAGTTAATCCTTTTACGCCGGCTTTTTCTTCTTCTTTCTTAGCATCGTATTCTGCCTGTGCTATCTTCAGTCTGGATTCCAGATTATCTTTTTCCGTCTGCAGGCTGTCTTCCAAATCTTTCAGCGGCTGCAGCATAGATTCTCTCTGCATTTCAAACATATTCTGCCACATACTTTGTGCTTGAGCAGTTTGCATTGATACAACCTGTTGAGCATATGTATATGCATTCATTTGATCTTTAGATAAATTTCCAAATGCGGCTATAGCATCATTAGACGACATTCCAGCATTAAAACCAGGAATACCTAAATTTTGCATAGCACCATACATACCATACATCATTTGTGACTGCATTGCGGTCTTCATATTTCTTTCTTGGGCTTGAAACATCTTCTCAGCGTCACCAATTTGTCTGGTAACGCGACGCAAGCGGCTCTGAACGCTTGTCATCTGATACTGTAGATCTCTGACAAGTTTTCCGGCCATTAATTTACCATATGCGCCTGATAGAAAACCCATGTCTCGTGTCCTTTATTTTTGTCCTCGTAAATATATAAAGTATTATATATATATATAAATTGCTATTTTATAGTAATTTGTTAACATTTCGTTACAAAAAATAGTTTATGGTATTACTCGAAAAATATGTACATTTGCCTTTGTACTATCAATGATATTGTCAGAATAATGAGATTGCTACGGTCGTTTCACTCCCTCGCAATGACAGTTGTTTAATCTCTCTCAGGAGAGAGGTTAAACTTTATAATACTTCTTACTGCCTTATTGCCTTAGTATCCTGGTATCTTTCTAAATATAACCAGTCTGTTATAAAATTGCATGTAATATAATTTCCTGATAAAATCATTTTAAAGGAGGCTTTATGCTCAAAAAAAGAATTTGGACTACAAAAAATATAATTTTTGCAATTCTTGTTGTATGTCTTTTGTTAATTTTACCAAAAATTGTCGGGATATTAATGTTATTTTTCGGGGCATACGTCATAGCATGCGCCCTGAACCCGTTTGTCCGAAAATTAATGCTTAAGATGAAAAACCGGACAGCAGCCTCATCTGTTGTTGTCTTTGGCTCAATTGCCTGCGTTATAGCATTATTTATACCTATAGTTTTTGTTGCATACAAAGAAATAAAAACATTTATGCTGTTATTACCTGCAAAAATTACGGAGGTTACACACTTTCTTCTTAATGCCGAATTCAACGGACATAAACTTCCGGAAATGTTTCCGACAGACTCAATTTTCGGGAGTACAACTTCTTTTGCGCAAGGGTTTCTCAATCAATCATGGAGTCTTACTGTTAGTATCTTCCAACTGTTAATGGTTTCTGTTGCATTAACTATGATAGTATATTACATACTTGTTGATAAGGCTTATTTAAAGCAAAAATTTTTGGAATTTTTCCCGCCTGACTTAAAAGAAAAAGCTGACGAAATCCTGTCAAATATAAGCAGTAAGGTCGGCGGATACGTAAGGGCACAGATACTTTCGATGGCTGCTGTCGGTATCATGATGGCTGTTGTACTGGTTATTCTTGGTGTTGAATATGCCACACTTTTAGGGCTTATTACAGGGCTGCTCGACATTGTTCCAATTTTAGGGCCTACAATTGCTCTTGGTATTATAATTCTTGTTGCATATCCTGCAAGTCTGGTAAAGATAATTTTAATTATTGTAGGATTTCTCGCAGTTCAACAGATTTCAAATTATGTAGTAAGGCCGGTATTATTCGGAAAATTGATGGAACTGCACCCGCTTATGATATTTCTTGCCCTGTTTCTGGCTGAAGAATTTCTAGGGTTCTGGGGAGTAATTTTATCGCCGGCAATTGCTGCGACTATCTGTGTTTTGATTGATGAACTCTACTTAAACCCGATTAATCAGAAAATCAAGGAGACTGATGAAGAAGACTGAAAAATATCTGTATAAACCAAGCGTAAATAAAGAAAATGATTTTGCCATGTGGATGGCGTTCCCTGGTATTTATTCTTTTTCGATGTCATCGCTCGGGTATTTGTGGATGTTTAAAACTATTGACAGCCTTTCAGATATTAATATTGAAAGAATTTGTCTGGATACTGAAAAAACGGTTTACAATGTTTCAGATATAAAACTTTTCGGTTTTTCGTTTTCATTTGATACTGATTTTTTAACGATATTTTCAATGCTTGAAAAATACAATATTGCGCTAAAGTCAAAGGAGCGGGAAAAATTTCCGCTTGTATTTGCAGGCGGGCCTGTTGTTACAGCAAACCCCGAACCTTATAAAGAATTTTTCGACTTTTTTATAATAGGCGATGGTGAAGATATAAATTTGCAGGTTGTAAGAGTTTGTAAAGAAAATCAACATAGAAGTAAAGAAGAAATTTTAAAACTTCTTTCTGATATTGAAGGAGTCTATGTTCCTTCATTCCCCAAAGAAGTAAACAAACTTACGAAAAAGCTTGATGAATGCATATATACACCAATTTTAAGCGATAATGCATTTTTCAAAAATACATTCATAATTGAAATGGCGCGAGGCTGTTATAACAGGTGTGGTTTCTGTCTTGCGTCTTATTTAAATTTGCCATTGAGATGTGTTCCTTATGAAGATCTTATAAAAATAATTGATACAGGGCTTAATTACACAAATAAAATTGCGCTTCTCGGGGCGCAAATAAGTGCTCACCCGAAATTTCACGAGGTATGCAGATATATTTACGATAAAATCAAAAGCGGGCAAGAAATAGAAATGAGCGTTTCTTCTCTGCGTGTTGATGCCGTAACAGATGACGTTATAAAAACACTCACTGCTGCAGGACAGAAAAATTCGACACTTGCAATTGAGGCGGGTTCGGAGCGTCTTAGAAAAGTTATAAATAAAAATTTGACTGAAGAGCAAATATTTAATGCTGTAAAAATTGCACGTGAAAACGGACTTAAAGGACTTAAATTTTACGGAATGATAGGGCTTCCGACAGAAACTCAGGAAGATTTAGCGGCAACTGTCGAACTTGCAAAAAAAATAAAAAAAGATAATAAAGGCTTTGATATTTCATTCGGTTTTTCAAGTTTTGTGCCGAAACCCCACACGCCTTTTCAATGGTGCGGGCGGGAAAATACTAAATCATTAGAAGGCAAAAGTAGTTTTTTAAAAAAAGAACTTCACAAACTAGGTATTACCTGCCATGTTTCAAGTATTAAGTGGGATTACTGGCAAGCTGTATTATCACGCGGAGATGATAGCCTAAATGACTTTGTGCTTGATGTATACAAACTTGGCGGTAAGCTCGGCGCATTCAAAAGTGCTGCAAGAAAGAATAATATAGCTACTGACCGTTTTGCTGCTGAAAATTATACGTTTGATACAAATCTGCCCTGGGATTTTATAAAAATTCAACCAGGTAAAGACTTTTTAATCAAAGAAAATAAAAGACTGCTTACATAGGAGTGTAATCGCAATACACAAGGCTGGACCATTTTTCATAGTAGCTTATCTGTGTGGCACTTCCTGATTTTATATAAATTCTATGCACTGAACTGTGCGGAATATTTAATGCACTAACAACAGCAGCTTTTATAATATCTTTATGCGTTACAATTATAATTCTGCTCCCTAAATTATTTTCAATAATATTGTTTATTGAATTTTCAACTCTTTTTACAAAATCAGTAACGCTTTCAGCATCATCAGGCACAGCAAGTTCCGGACAATTAATAAATTTTTCCAATTCATCAGGATATTTTTCATCAACCTGCTCAAATGTTAACCCGTTAAATTTTCCGCATTTTCTCGGATGAAGATCTTCAATTGTTTCTATATTTTGTTTAAATAATTTTGCAATCATAGAAGCAGATTGAACACAGCGTAGAGCCGGAGAGGTAAATATTTTATCGTTTTTTATACCTCTGTTTTTTAAATATTCACAAATTTTTTCAATTTCATCCTGCCCTGCATCGTTAATCGGGGGGTAAGATTCTGAATCCGTAAATCTGTCATCTTCGCTATATACGGTTGCTCCGTTGCATATAAAAGTTATTTTACATCTTCTGCTAAAATACATAATTTCACCTCATGTTCTTTATTATATCACTATTTTGTTGTATAATCAAGAAAAAAATAAGGAGTTTGTCATGAGAGGAAAAGCTTTTAAATTCGGAGATAACATTTCAACAGATCACATAGCACCCGGACGTTTGTTCCACCTGCGTTCAAATCTGCCGGAATTTGCAAAACATGTTCTTGAAGATGCGGATCCATCTTTTGCCTCTTCAATGAAAAAAGGGGATTTTGTTGTTGCTGGTTCAAATTTTGGTTTAGGTTCATCCAGAGAGCATGCCCCGCAAATTATAAAAATTGCTGGTGTAGGTGCAGTTATTGCCAAATCATTTGCAAGAATATTTTACAGAAATGCAATTAATATTGGTCTGCTCGCAATTGAAGCAGATACTGATGCAATAGACGCTGGCGATGAACTTGACCTTGATATTGAAAAGGGAATTCTTACAGATATTACAAACGGAGCAATTATCCCTATAGAACCTCTGCCGCCTGTAATGATTAAGCTGCTTGAAGACGGCGGACTGGTTGAACATATAAAGAAAAACGGCGACTTTAAACTTGTTTAACTACCAGTATCTCAAATCATTAAGCATTTGTTTTGCCTGATTGGCATTTCTGGTTTTAAGCCTTATATAGCTTTGCATTGAAGGATTTATAACACACATAGTTTTTCCGCAATGTTTTAAAAAGGCAGTCATAGAAGAATAGTCAGATGCTCTTTGTCTTACGGCATTACACTCTTCAAGACTGTTACAAATTTCAGATGGCCCGTAATTACCTATATTCATACTGCTGAAATTACTGTTTGTGTAAGAATAAATATCATATATACCGGCATTTTTCTTTGACGATAAGTAATTTTTGATAGAAGAATCAAAATCTGCTGACGAATCATCGTAAATATAAAAAACAGTTTTCTTAGAAGAATTAAATAGAAAAGTCCACATATGGGTGGTGTTAACTCCTCTTTTTACGGTTTCAGGAATTCTTATAACAGAATATCCGGCATACACTTCATTTTTGGCGCCTGCACCTGAACTCTTTTTAATAAAATTAGAGCCCGCTTTTTTACCTGCAGATGTATTTGACAAATTTGATGTAAGCTGGTTATAAGCATCCGCAAAATCCTTTGGGGCAAAACCTTTTAAAAAACCTGTAAAATAAGCAATTGCAAGAATTACGACTAAACAAGCTATAAAGCTGCCTATTTCCGATAATTTTTCTTTAACTTCCTTTTTCATATTATCTCTCCCGATAAAGAAATTATATAGCATTATTAAGATATTTGCAAGATTTGTTGACATAAAACTTTGGCTGTTGTTTAATAATAATACACTATAGCCGGAATTTCGTGCTGAATTTACGGCAGGTGAGGCAAAAATAGGACGTAGGGTTCGCCAATATAAGATATACGCACGCTGTTTATATCAATATTGTGTAAATAAATGAACCGGCAGTCCCGTCATAACCGGAATGCGTAAGGGTTTCAGGATATGATTTTGCCGAAATGTTAAACATAAAATAAAGGAGAAAAAAATGCCTACAATTAACCAGTTAGTGCGCAGAGAACGCAAAAAACTGACAGACAAAACAAAATCTCCTGCTTTGATGGATTGTCCTCAAAGACGCGGAGTATGCACAAGGGTTTACACTACAACCCCTAAAAAACCTAATTCAGCTTTAAGAAAAGTTGCAAGGGTTAGATTAACAAACGGATTTGAAGTTACTTCATATATCCCCGGTATCGGACACAATCTTCAGGAACACAGTGTTGTTCTTATCAGAGGCGGAAGGGTTAAGGATCTTCCTGGTGTAAGATATCACATTGTCAGAGGTACACTTGATACTGCTGGTGTTGCAAACCGCGCACAGAGCAGATCAAAATACGGTGCTAAGAAAAATGCTAAAGGAGGTAAGAAATAATGTCAAGACGTTCAAAACCGGCTAAAAGAATACCTTTAGCAGATCCAGTATATAATAGCGTTGATATTTCAAAATTTATCAACAGAATTATGAGACGCGGCAAAAAGTCATTAGCTGAAAAGATTTTCTATGCAACTTTATTAAAAATAGAAGAAAGAACAGGCGAAAAACCGCTTGATATTTTCCAAAAAGCAATGACAAATGCAACTCCTCTTCTTGAAGTTAAAGCAAGACGTATCGGTGGTTCTACTTATCAGGTACCTATTGAAGTTAAAGCTGACAGAGGATTTGCACTTGCTTCATCATGGCTTATTGAAGCAGCTAAAAAACGCGGCGGTAAATCATTTATTGACAAATTAACAAATGAAATTATTGATGCTTCAAACGGATCAGGTGCAGCTTGTAAAAAACGCGAAGATACTCATAAAATGGCTGAAGCTAACAAAGCTTTTGCTCATTACAGATATTAATTCTGCGTTTGTAAAATTTATAAAAGAGGGACTTTGTTTAAAGTTCCTCTTTTATTTTAGACAAGTCATCTTCCGGATTTGAAATAGCCTTTATTCCGTACATTTTGTTAAATGCCCTTAATACAGCGGGATTTATGACAGTCGGCGGGCAATCTGAAAGAAATATATTTTTTGCACCTGAATTTTTTAAATATATAATATTTGAAAGTGAATTAACATCACATTTTGTCATGAAAAAAACAAGTTTATTTGAATTTGCCGGAATTTTTTCAAAAATTTTTGTAAGTACCCTGTCAAATAAAGGATAATTATTTGCAATATTTATTGCATAAACATTATCCATCCCAGGGTTATATGAAAAGGATATTGCAAATGAATTTTCAGGCATTAGATTAAAAAATTTGTGGAAATAGTCCTTTTGATTAACAGATAAATTTGAAAAACCGAAAATAAATATCTTGTTTAAATCTAAATCTGATATTTTATTTAAAATTTCTTCAAGTTCACTAAAATTACAACCAATTTCTAAGGAATTTCTCTGCTGTCCCTTTGCAAATCCTTTTGCTTGCAATGCTGAATCTACAACCGGTTTAAAATTATTCTCCGTTATTTTTATCACGCCTTTAGGTGCAGATTCTTCAGTGGAAAAAAGCCGGCCTCTGTATAGATATTCAATATTTTGAACTTCATTTTTTGTTAAAAGTATTGAACCGGGAAATGTCGCAAAATCAAGAATTGTATTAAATGTGCCTGTGCCGAAGTGGCCTTTTAAATTCACACAATTTTTAAAATAAGGAAAAGCATGAGCAATCAATAGATTTCCGTTAGTGTAAACATCAATTTCACTGTTTTTGACCGCATCAAGTAATAGTTTCAAATCCTCTAAATTTGAGCCAGAAACCATAACTGCTTTGCCTGGACGTGTTGAAAATGACACTTCTGTTTTTTCAATTTCTCCGTATTGTTCGCTTTGCAGAAGGTTAATATCACTCAATAATCCAATATCAACCTCGGATAGTAAATCTATACTATGCTTAATTTTTTTTAGGTCAGTTTTTGATAAATTAAATATGTTTAGAGCATGTAATATTTCATTTTCAACAGAGTCTGCATTTTTATTAAATTCATACAGATTTACAATGTTTATGCTAACACTTTTTATGATACTTTTCAAAATTTCAGAGGAATATTTTTTCTCAAAATTTAATTTTTTATATTTACTTAAAAATTCTTTATTTCCTTTTTTCAATATTGATGAAAGGCTTGTTTTAGGTGAAAATTTCAAAATGTTATGCAAATCAGCAGGCTTAATGTCTTTATCTTTGCAAATCTTTAAATATTCTTTTCTTGCTTCAACAAGATTAATATATTGTTTTGAAAAAGAATTAAGAATTTGAGACTCAGACAAATCTTTTGCAAGATCAATTGAGGCAATTTCAATAATAATATCATGTATAATCTCAGATTTACGAATTCCCATTTCAAGAAGTTTTATAAGATAATAAGCTTCCTGTCTCAAAAGAATATACATAACTTCCTGCATGGAAGATATATTAGGCGAAACAGAACAGGCGCCTTTTCCAATGCAGTCATTGTACTCAAAATTAGAATAATAATACATATCAAACCTTGCTTTTTACATAATCTATAATGTCTTCAGACTCATACATGAAAACATTATTTTCTTTGTCGTCAAGAAATGGCACCTGAGCTTTTCCGCCTAATTTAATCAGCATATTAAGATTTTCAGGGTCTGAAACATTTTTTTTATCATATTTAATATTGTTTCGCTCTAAATAATTCATCACTTTTTGGCAGTAAGGGCAGGTTTCTGATATATATAAATCAAACATAACATTTCTCCTTATGTTTTACATTATAAATCTTTATTTTTAAGATAAATTCACCGCTAAGCTAATATATAAATTACACAATTGCATAAGAAAATTGTTTATATTAAAATCAGTGATATGAAAAATATTTTATTTGTATTTGGAACGCGTCCAGAAGTTATAAAACTTGCACCTGTTATACTGGAACTGAAAAAATATCCGGATAAATATAATGTTATTGTATGCAACACAGAACAGCAAAAGGAACTTTCAAACCAGACTCTTGCATACTTCGGACTTAAAGCGGATTTAAATTTAGACTGCATGAAACCTAATCAGTCGCTTCTTGAAGTTCAAACAAGAATTCTAACAGCACTTGATAAAGTTTTTACAGAAAATACAATTGATGCGACAATTGTTCAGGGAGATACTATGACGGTGCTTTGCGGAGCTTTAGCAAGTTTTTACAAAAAAATCCCTGTATATCATGTTGAAGCAGGTCTGCGCTCATACGATATTTATGAACCTTTTCCGGAAGAAGTTATGCGTCAGATGACCTCGCGTGTTGCTCAAATAAATTTTGCGCCTACGGAAAAGAACAGGCAGGCGCTTTTGAAAGAAAATATAGCTGATGACAAAATTTATGTTGTTGGAAATACCGTAATAGATGCTCTTTTTTGTTTGTCAGACGATACTTTAAACAACGCAAAATCTTATTTTGAAAATTTTGGAATAAAAGTTGATGACAAACTGGTTTTAATTACAGCGCACAGACGGGAAAATCATGGCGAGCGTATTGATAGAATTCTTGATGCAATAGAATATCTTGTTAATAAATACAAAGAGCACACTTTTATTATTCCTGTGCACCCAAATCCTAATGTAAAAGATAAAATTCATTCAAGATTAGAAAAGTATAATAATGTAAAACTTTTAAAACCGCTGGATTATCCAAATCTTGTTTATTTGATGAAAAATGCAAAATTAATTCTTACAGATTCGGGCGGCATACAGGAAGAAGCACCATCTTTTGGCTGTCCTACCCTTGTAATGAGATACGAAACAGAACGTCAGGAAGGAATTGATGCCGGAGTCTCTGTTCTTGTAGGCGCGGATTACGATAAAATTATTTCTTACAGTGAAGATATTTTATCTAAATCGCGTGAACAAACAAGATTAAAGGCACAAAATCCTTATGGAGACGGAACTTCAGCAAAAAAAATAGAAGAAATAATTTCAAAATATTAATTTTTAAATTAAATTTTTGTTGTCATTCTGCTTTCGTAGCTTCTTATTGTTTCGCCCTTAAGCACATGTTTTGAATAGCTTTTCAGCCAGTAATTTATGGTGGGCAGAGAAGATATTTCTTTTTGGAAATTTTTATACATTGCTTTTTCGCGTTCTTTTATAATTACATTTATATCAGGCTTTTCAATTTTTTTCGGCCTTCTTGCAGAGCGCATTACAAGCAAAAGCAGTGCAATTGATATTATGCACCAGACGATTTTGCCTTCACTCACAACACTTTTTACAGTTACAGGCGCAGAGTCCGGCGTTTCAAAAACAATATTTGCCATTGAAATCCCCGGAGCTTCTATATAAATTTTTAACTCATTATTCTTTCCATTTTCAATAGCCAGCCCTTTTACTTTTGATGCATTTTTATACATTGTATTAATATCCGGCGACTGCGAAATCCCTTTTAATGTCAAAACAATTTTATCCGGTGATTCAATATCTCTTTTAATTTTGGTTATCTGATCAGAACGCAGAATTACAGATGTTGCGCCATCATTGTTTTCTACTACAACTGAATTTAAGTAGTTATCACCGGCAAAGGCTGAAAGTCCGGTAAATAAAATTAACATAACAAATATTTTTTTCAACATATCCTTTTTATCCTCTACAATAAAACATTACTCCATGTGTTTTAAATTAGCATCAATCTTAGGTTTTAAGAATATAAATCAAAAGGTTGATAAAAATATTAAGTAATGTAACAAAAGAATTCCATGCCGAAATTGAAGACAAAAATAATTGTTTATATAAATGTAAGACATGAGATATTAAGGAGCAGATTATGAACAATATTTCATCTAAATCATCAGAAACTATGGCAAATAATATCAGGAATACAAAACCTGCGGAATCTGTCGAAACAGCAGGTTCGCTTGCATCAAATGAGTTTCATAGTCTATTCAATACAAATGTATATGATGTTTTTACATCTAGCAATCCTTTTTCAGTTGACTATTCGCAGTATTCATCAGCAGGTGAAACTGTTGCCTATACAGGCGGATTTTTAAGCAGTTTTTCAAGTGCTGTATCGACATTGACTTCTTCCGGTGGAAGTTTTAGCGGTGGTGCATCTTTTGCTGGTTCATGCGCAGGCGGTGGTTTTTCTGGAGGCTCCTGCGGATCTTCAGGCGGGTTTAGTTCTGTATGTTAGGAAAAAGTGAGAAATAAGAAAAAGAAATACATTAATTGACGGTTAAAAAGACCGTCATTTTTATTTATAAATATTATGTGGATAAAAAATACTATACATATATAATTTTAACAGAAAATAACACACTTTACTGCGGGTACACAGATGATGTCGAAAAACGTTTTCAGGCACATCTTGACGGCAGAGGAGCAAAATATACACGCATAAATAAGCCCCAAAAGCTTGTATACCAAAAAGAATTCTCAACAAAGTCAGAAGCAATGAAAGAAGAATACAGAATAAAAAAGTTATCCCGCAAAGAAAAACTTAAACTATTTGCAAATCAATAAGATACTCTCCAAAGCTTACACGCTCTCTTACAATGACAAAACAAGTTCATGCAAAACTCAAGTGGTGGATGGAACGGCTACGTTCCCCCTCTCTCTTTGTGAGAGGGAGCAGCTCTTGACGAGCCTGCGAGTCATTAGAGATGCGGGTGAGGGTTCAGATGTCAGAAAGATAGGAATGTAAGAAGATATGAGGGTAGGCCATTTACGGTAAAAGGCTTATTTTCTAATTGTCGAAGTCTACCTTCTTGTTGTGATATAACAAGTTCATACAAAACCCAGGTGTTGGATGGAATGGCTACATTCTCTCACAATGAAAAGCAAAGTTCATGCAAGATCAAGGTATCGGGTGCAGCGGCTACGCTGCCCCTCTCTCTTTGTGAGAGGGAGCAGCTCTTGACGAGTCTGCGAGTCATTAGAGATGCGGGTGAGGGTTTTATCAGATGTCAGGAAGATCTATTTGGCAGACGGAGGTTCGGAAGTCAGGAGGTCAAGCTATTATCGGTGCTGCGCACAAAAATAACTTCTGTAACCAGCTTGCCTTCTTGCCCTCCGAACCTCTGCTCCTCTGGTTTGTCCTCCAGCTCTCCACATTATGTGAGGGAGCGAACAATACCTTAATAGCTCATCTAACATAAAAAATTTGAGCAACACTGAATTAATTGATTGAACTGGATATTTGTATCCAAAAATACAGAAATTTATTGTGACTGCTGCTTTTCCCGCTCGCGCTCTAGTTGGCGGAGTTCTTTTTGCCGCTGTTTCTCAAGCTTTTGTTCCTCTTTAAATTGTTGCTCGGCTTTTATTTGCTTATATTTTTCTATTGCTTCATTACCGGATGTGGAACCTTGAATTTTCCGTCTTAAATCATAATCTTTCTGCGACTCTCTAAATTCTTCATCCATTTCTTTAATTTTTGCTTTATACGATTTTTTTAAAGCTTTAAGATCTTCTTTTTTCTGCTTTTTATCCTGTTTTGCTTTATTTTTATCAATTTGTTTTAGCTGCTTTTCCTCTGCTTCTGTAATTGAGGGTGAAACGACTCCCGCTTTTACAAGCTTATATCCGTTCATTCCAATCTCAACGGCTTTTGTATTATCTAATGTCAAAAGTCTCGGTCTTTCTCCTTTTGCAGTTACTGCCCAAGTTCCGAGGTTTACGGGCTTTTCTCCTGTATAGGCAATAGCATTTACAACAACCCAGTTTGGATTGCTTGAAGCAAAACCTAAAGGATAAATATCCCATCTCTTGTCTTCAAGATTAATATCCTGGTTTTCTTTCCAGTAATAAACAATAGCATCACGTAATTCAACAAGACTGTAAGAATTTTTAACACTAAAATCATATACAACCGGAGTTGTTTTCCAGATACCGTCTTTTGTATTACCAATTTTTTCTTTTAACAAAATTTTAGTACCATCCGGCGAAAAATCGACAGGCGTAATTGTTCTGAATGTGTAGTAATTATCGTTTGTTTTATTTGTTGATAAAATGGGTTCAGAAAGTCTGTGAATTGTACTCGCTGTCAATATTTTATCCATGTTGGATTTGGCTTCCTCAAGATTAATTACAAAAATATCACAAGCAGTAGAACCAGTATTGGGATAATAATAGATTGCAGGGTATACAAGCTTTGTAAAATCAGGAGATACAATTCCCTGCGCATTTTGCTGGCGTCTTTCATAGAATGTATTAGTGAGTGTAATTTCAGGGCTGCCGGGAGGATTATTATAGCGGACAATCTTATACGAAGGCTGAGGTACATAAACCATATCTGCCGGCGTGGGAATTTTAGGAATATCAATTTCTGTTTGCATTCTATCTTTTGGAGCAGAAAGCTGCTCATATTCCTCAACCGTCATATAACCTGATGTTGTACGTCTTTTTAAGACAGCCTTTTTGTATTTTTCTTTTTCTTCCTGCTTATTAACATTAAGAATGTATTTTGCTTCTTTTTTGTTAATATCTTTATCAACATACGGGACAGGGATTTCGTCTCCCCATTGAATATAAGCGCAAAAAGCAGCAGCTATTCCGAGGAGGACATAAATCATACTTTACACCAAGCCTTCTTTCATAGCCATTGAAATAGCTTTTGAACGGGAATTTACGTACAATTTCTGTAAAATACTGTGTACATGTGTTTTAGTAGTTGAAATAGTTATAACAAGTTTTTCAGCTATCTGGGGGTTAGTAAGTCCGTCAACAATTAATGCCAGAACTTCCATTTCACGCTCTGTTAACCCGTATAAATTTTTTCCAAGTTTATAATTAATTTCCCCGCGTTTTTCATTAACAGAAGAACCGCGTCTTATGTTTGTAAGAACTACTTTTGCGATTGCAGGATCCAGCCAGCCAGCACCTTCTGAAACAGCAAGAACAGCAGAAACAGTCTGTTCGGATGTCGCGCCTTTCGTAATATATCCGTCAGCACCTGCCTGAAAAGAGTCAAAAATATCATCTTCACTTTCTCTTGAAGTATACATAAGAACTTTAATTTTGGAATTTGCACTTTTTATACGCTTTGTAGCCTCTATTCCGTCAATAGTCGGGAGGCCTATATCCATAACTACAACATCCGGAAAAATTTCAAGGGCTTTATCAACACCTTCCAGCCCGTCAGCACACATTCCTGCAATTTCAATATGAGAATTATTGCTCAAAATTACAGAAAGCCCCATACGAGCCATATCGTGATCTTCCACTATGAGAACTTTTATATTCTTAGCCATTTGAAACCTGTCTTTCTTTAATTCGTGCATCTGTAACCACATCTGTTAACAGGAATGAAAATTCGCTGCCCTTATCAACTTTGCTGTCAACCCAAATTTTACCGCCATGGGCATCAATAATCTGCCTTGAAAGATAAAGCCCAAGACCGGTTCCTGTAGAACGTTTTCTAGCCGTACCTTGTGAAAATCTTTTAAACAAATTTGGAATATCTGCTTGTGGAATTCCGTTTCCATTATCGGTAACAGAAAATATAAAATCACCGTTTTGCGCTTTGGCAAGAACTTTAACATCTCCGCCCTTATTTGTATAATTCAGTGCATTACCGCACAAATTTGTAATTACACGCTTGATTTCCGCTCTGTCAGCTAAAATATGCAAATCATCCGGGAGTTCATATTTAACAGTAAAATTAAGATTTTTTTTGTCTGCCAGAGGTTTTAATTCACTGTAACACTGTTCTATCAAATCTTTAACAGGAAAAGCAGTTTTACAAAGTGTCAATTTACCGCTTTCAAATCTGTAAACTTCCAATAATGCATTAACAAGCCCTAGTAAATCCTCATTGCTCTGGAGCATCGTTGAGAGGAGAACTTTTTGTTTTTCATCAAGCTCTCCAATTGCACCTTCAAGGAAAAATTTTAAGGTTTGTATAGCAGCAAGAAGCGGGGTTCTCATATCATGGGTAAGAGTAGCAATAAAATCATCTCTTAACCTTTCTGCTTCTTTATGCGCGCTAACATCTCTGATAACGCCAACAAATTTATCAAATTTGTTATCATCTCCAGATATTCCAGCAAAGCTTATTTCTACCGGAATATGCAGCCCGCTTAAGGTATTTATCAAATAGTAATCTCGAAGTAAAATTTCAGAATTTTCTTCGCTTAGTCCAAATATTTCACCAGACTTATTGTCTTTTGCAGAATTAAATTCTTTGACATTTGAATACGCGATTTCCTGAAATTTCTTTTTACATAATGACTCTGCAGATAAGCCGACCAAATTTTCACAAGCAGGGTTTACCTGTTCAATTTTACCATCACCGTCAACTATAATTATGCCATCCGCGCAATAATTTATAATGCCGGAAAGCTTTTTATTAGCTTCCTGAAGATCTGCAGTACGTTCAGCAACAATTTTTTCAAGGTTTGTAGAGTAATCCTGAAGTTTTGTTTTAGCAACTTCAAGTTCACATATTTTATTACGAAGATTTTCAAGAAGATGACTTCTTTCTATGCCGTTTTTTATATTGAGAATAAGATCATCATTATCCCATGGTTTTTCAATATATTTGTAAAGTCCGATTTCATTTATTGCTTTAATAGCATTTTCTTTATCGGCATAACCTGTTAAAAGAATCATGCTGACTTCCGGATAAAGTTTCTTAGCTTCCCTTAAAAATTCAAGACCGTTCATTTCCGGCATAATAAAATCTGATATAACTAAATCAGGAGTATTTTCATTAAGGAAATAAAGAGCTTCTTTCGGGCTGTTAAATAAATGTATATCATCAAATCCCTCAACTTTAAACAGGGTTTTAAAAGCCGAGGTAACCATTTTTTCATCATCAACTACTACAATTTTACCGGTATTCATACTTTATATAATACGCTATTTTGATTTAGAGGACAAATACATTACAAAATTGCAATAATTTCCTTTTATTGACAAAATATAAAAATAAGTCTATTATAAGCAAAAAAGGAGGAATAAATGTTTAGACAAATATCTGTTGAGATCGCCCCCCCCCCGAAAAAATTTCTCTAGCGCTTATTAAAACCATTTGTAGAGCTCTTCAACCAGTTTTTAACAGTTTTTTTTACTATTTTGATTTTAGCCATATAAAGCTTTTACTCTTGCAGAAGTTTTAGTTACACTTGGCGTAATTGGAATAGTTTCAGTAATTACTATTCCAACACTAATTCAAAATCAGCAGAAAAAAATTTATGTTACGCAATTACAGAAAATTTGTAATGAAATAGAACAAGCCTTTCAAAAAGAAATAAATGATAATAATGCGATTAATTTAAAAGAGGCGGGATTTAGTAGCTCTGGTAGTAGTAAAGAATTTTTCAACAAACATTTTAAAATTATGAAACTTTGTGAAAGAGAATCGTGTTTTGCTGTTGACTACAAAAATTTAAAAGGAAAAACTATTTCTACAGGTAAATTTGGCTGGCTTAACGGGAATTGTGCAATAATTGCAAACGGAGCAGAAATATGTATTGATAGTGTCGGGAGAATTCATACATATAACGGTTACTCCTCAAGCTATGGAATAACATTTATTGATGTTAATGGGAGTAAAAAACCAAATGTTATAGGCAGAGATGCATATTATATGATAAATTGGGATGATGGAATACTTGACACATTGAATGCATCTCCGGCTTGTAGAAAAAAGGAATTTGTGACGGAGAATCATTAGAAATAATAAGGGAATCCGGCAAATCATGTCAGGAAACAAACGGCTGGGGTGATCAAGCCTGTTTTGGAAGATTGTTAAATAATAATTGGCAAATTGATTATTAAACAAGGAGGAATATTCCTCCTTGTTTAATATGAATGAGTTTTATATTCACGATTTCCAAGCTCTTTATCAAGGTGATAAAGCGATGCTTTTTCATCCCCGAACATTTTTAGTTTTGTGATTACATCTCTTGCGTTGGCTTCTTCTTCAACCTGTTCTGAAATGTACCAGTTTATAAAATGACGGGTTGCTAAATCGCATTCGTCTTCACTCATAGTGGCAACGCAATTTATGCTTTCAGTAACGAATTTTTCGTGCTCAAGAATTTTTTCAAATACCTGAAGCGGATTTTCAAAATTCCTGTCAGGCGAATCAATTTTTTCAAGATTTACTTTGCCGTCTCTTTCTATAATGTAGTCAAACAAAATCATTCCATGATCAATTTCTTCCTTAGCCTGAACCTTTGTCCAATTTGCAAAACCATACAGGCCAATTTCGTCAAAAAAAGCAGACATAGCAAGATATAAATAAGCTGAATAAAACTCTTTGTTAATTTGTGAATTAAGAACATTTTGTACCTTTTCGCTAATCACTTTTACCCTCCCACAATCCATGCAAATTACACAATTCTCTTGCTAAAAGTTTATAAGGCTTTTCATTCAAGAGCATTTTGGGTTCTTCACCTGGATGTAAATATTGTAACTGTACTTTATTTCTATCTTCGGATATTGTTTCTATAAATACTATATGATGCTCATCTGTCATCGGGTGTAAAACTTCTCCAACGCGTACCTCGTCTTCATTATTCTGATTTTTTACAAATACCGGAATATGTTTTTCCAGCATTGCATCTTCGTATTCTTTAGCTTCTATTTTTTGCATCGGCTGACCGCAGCAGACAAGCTCACCGCCACCTGCAATCATGATTTCAACCATATTTTGGCAGATGTCGCACTTATATAAATCTAAGCGTTCCATTATTTCTCCTTTCAATTTATATTATCGTTTTTCCGCTGATTTTTACATTAACCTAATGGCTATAATATTTTTATTAATTTTTCTTAATAAAATGGCAAAATATATATTTATCATGTTTAAAATAGATTATGAAAGTACACGCGGTTTCTTTTAGTTTTAAAGGTATAAATAAAAAGGATAGGCAGGAAAATAATTATCCTTTTATGTATACAGCAGATCTTGCACGAATTAAGTCAAAACATGAAACTCAAAAATTCAAAATTGCAACAGGAATTCTTGCATTTGCGGCTGTTGTTATAACTCTTTTTAATCTGAAAGGCCCAAAAAGGCTGCCTGAAAATATTGTAGAAATAACTGATCTTACAAAAGGTTTAAACCGCATAAAAAATTATCCAAAAACTGTAGAAGAATTAAAATCAAAAATTATATACCCGCTAAAATGTGCTGTTGAGGGCAATAAAGAGATAACTCTCAGCAAAAAATTTAAATCCGGGGTTATATTAACAGATTCAAAAGAAGATAAACTCGCGGAGATTATGAATGCATTTGCAGAACATACAGAAGCACTCGGTATAAAAACAGTTAATATCTCCCATACTTCAGAAAGAACAAATTCTAAAGGCAAAACTTTTATTAAAAAACTTAAGAGAAATGAAATTAATAAAAACATATTCAAAGAACTCAAAAAAGCCAAGCAAAGATATGAGGAAGAAGGTAAATATACAGTAATTAATCTCGGAGATATCGGAAGACTCACAGATTTGCAAATAATTAAATCTCAAAAGTCAAATTTTGAAGCAATGCTTGAAAATTTAAATTCAAAATCGTATCCTGGAGTTATCTGGTCAGGCTGGACAACCAAATCAAAATCTCTCCCGTTATTTTTCAGTGATCTGCCTATATTAATCACAAAACTTGCAGAATAAAGCTTAAGGTCTTGAAGAACGGATTTGTTTGTGTTAAAATATATTCAGCCGTACTCCATGGGGAATTGCAATCCCTCGACCCGAAGCTAATGCGGGGTGCAGAGCCTGTTATGAGGGTTCGGTAAATGATTTTGATAAATATATTATTGTTGACGTTTAAGGGCATGATGGCGTAAGCTGTTGAACTGTGTCAGGGCGGAAACGCAGCAGCACTAAGACAATCCTTGCGGGTGTTGTGTCATTAAAAAGAGGTAGTGTATTTAAAGATTTTGTTTAACGAATTCGATAGACAGTGGTACGGCTTTTTTATTTTAATTCTACTTCTTTTATATATCTGGGTCGTGCTTTAACTTCCTGAAAAACCTGTCCTACATATTCTCCGATAAGACCTAAGCAGAATAGCTGTATTCCACCGAATACACAAGACAAAATTATTGCAGTAGCCCAGCCGTTCGGTGAGTTATGCCAGAATATTTTTTCAATAACAGTTTCCACGCCTACTAAAAATCCAAAAAATGCCATAAAAAATCCTAAAACTGCTACAAATCGCAATGGTACTACACTGTATGATGTTATGCCATTTAATGCAAGTGTCATCAATGACATAAAGTTAAATTTTGATTCTCCGGCGGCTCTTGGCTTAACATCAAACTTTACATAGGCCGTTTTAAGCCCGAGTTCGTTAAAAAATCCACGCAAAAATAAATATTTTTCAGGATAAAGTTCCATAATATCAAGAGCTTTTTTACTAACCAGCCTGTAATCAGAATGGTTTGGCGGAATTTTTGCACCGAGAATATTCATTGTTTTATAGAATGCCAGAGCTGTAAATTTTTTGAAAAATGAATCAGTTTTTCTGTCATTTCTTATGCCGCAGACAATATCAGAGCCTTTCATATACTCATCAAGGAATTTCTCTATTGCTTTTTCATCCTGCTGCAAGTCAGCATCTATTGAAACAGCACAGTCGCATCCAATATTTCTTGCACCTTCAAGTCCTGCAAGCAAAGCTTTCTGATTGCCAAAATTATGAATAAATTTTAAAGCTTTTATGCGGTTATCGCTGTTATGCAGTTCTTCAATAATTTTCCAGGTATTGTCTTTTGAGCCGTCATCAACAAGATAAAGGTAACTGTTTTTGCGGATTTTTCCCTTTGAAGAAAGGTTATCTAAAAGGCTCACAAGAATTTCAACAGTTGATTTGATGCACAATTCCTCATTATAACATGGAATAATAACAGCTAAGGTTGGTTTATCCATAATTCCTCTCTTTTAATTTGCAAAAAAGCACAATTTTATACTATAATATATATATTAAATAAGCAAGGATTTTTTATTATATGGTTAACAAAAAATTTATACTGAATGCTGATGATTTCGGCATGTCAAAAGCTTTTAACAGAGCTGTACTGGACGGTTATCACAACGGTTTTTTAACGAGTGCAAGCCTCTGTGCCAACGGTAAAGCTTTTAATGCAGCAGTAAATGAAATTATACCTGAATGTCCAAATCTTGGTATCGGCATTCATTTAAATATTATTGAAGGGCGTTCGCTAACAAAAGCGCCGATGCTTACCAACAAACGCGGGAAATTTAATAACGGATTTTTGAGTATACTTTTAAAATCAAATAATCCTGAATTTCTAAATCAGGTTGAATTTGAGTTTAGGACACAGATAGAAACTATTATGAATTACACAAAAGTAGATCATATTGATTCACATGTTCATACACACGCAATTCCAAATCTTTTCAAACTCACTGCAAAACTGGCTAAAGAATACAATATCCCATACATTAGAACCCAGTATGAGGAAATGTATTTTGTACCTTCAATAAAAAAACATCTTAATTTTAAATATCCGCCAAATATTCTGAAAATTCTTTTACTGAACTATTTTACAGCTGGAAATAAAAGAATTGTTGAGGAATACGGATTAAAGACCAATGATTACCTTTTGGGCGTCGGCTATACGGGACTGATGGATGATATGACTTTAGAATATGGACTTAAAACTCTTGAAGGTGACTGTCTTGCAGAAGCATTAATTCATCCATGCCACTACGCAACATCTAATAAAAATCAACATTACACAGAATTTTTAATCACTCAGAACAGAGCTTTAAAAGATAAAATAGCAAGGCTCAGCTTTGAAATAACAAATTACAAAAAAGAAATAGTTAACAAAGATACATAAAAAAACAAATTGCGCTTTGCAATATGGCGGCAGTTCTACACAAATTGCAATACAGTGGCAGGATATTAAATATGAGATACGCAAAAATTATTTTAATACTGCTGATTATCGGAATATTTTCCGGTTTTTGCACTTTTGAAATTATAAGAAAATCTGACAGAGCTATTTTAAACGTTGTTTCTGCCAATAAAATTGAAGTTGATTTAAACGGGAATAACATATATGACACAGGTGAAACAATATGCATACCTGATATTGAAACTTTTACATCTGATTTAAAAATTAATCAGTCAAATTTAGTGCAAAGTCTTAAAATTTCTAACGAAGATGGTATAAAATTAGGCTATCTTACTGATAATTTTGCTGCTAATACACTTTCTGGCAGGCGGGTTAAACTAAAATTTACCGGGGTTGAAAATCAGGACTGCAAATTCGCCGATATTATAACTGAAAATCAATCTTACAGTGCAAAACTTAAAAACTCAGGATTTGCTTTTAAAAATGGGGTACCGTTAAACAAAGAAAATTATACCAAACAGTTAAAAAATGCGCGAAAATTAAATCTTGTAATTCTTAATCACAAAAGTAATAAATATCATAAACTAAATTGCAAATACGGGCTTATAGCACATGATGCAATTGTTGTTCCTGCGCGACAGCTTCCTGATGATGCAAAACCCTGCAAATTTTGCCACATAACAAAACCAAGAACACTTTTTAAAAAGAATAAAAAATCTGTAGAAAAATTACTTACTTATCCGCTTGCAATTTCAAACGGAAGCTTAAAATTGTATTTAAGTGATATGACACTGAAATTAAAACCAGACAATAAATGTTCTTCCCTTGCCTGCAAAGAAATTCTTAAGCAGATAAATGACAGCAAAACTTCAATCGACATTGCTCTTTACGGCTGGAATAATGTTGCAGAAATTACAAATGCAATAAAAAATGCGAAATCAAGAGGCGTTAAAATCCGCATAGCTTACGATATAAGCCCTTCCGAATATTACCCTGAAACAAAACAAATCGTTGAACTTGCTAATGAGTCTTCAAAAGATTCTTTAAAAAGTTTGATGCACAATAAATTTATAATTTTTGACAATCAAAAAGTTATAACAGGCTCAATGAATTTTGCCCAAACAGGCTTTTCTGGATTTAACAGCGACTGTATTGTTTTTGTCAATTCTGCAGAAATTGCAAAAATTTATGAAGAAGAATTCTCACAGATGCTTGCAGGAAAATTCAGTACGTCAAAATCTTCTGTAAACCACAAAACAATTATACTTGGCGCTGCAACAAAACTAACCCCTCTATTTTCACCAAAAGATAAGGTTATTACAAATAACGTAATTCCAATTATCAATAGTGCAAAGCATTACATTTATATCCCCGCTTTTCTGATAACCCATGATGAGCTTGCACAGTCCTTAATAAATGCGAAAAAGCGCGGAATTGATGTAAAATTAATAGTTGATGCAACAAATCCGTTTATGGCCAGAAGCAAAGTCAAAATATTGAGAGCTTCAGGCATACCAGTAAAAATTGAAAATTACGCAGGAAAACTCCATTCAAAAAGTATTATAATTGATGACAAATATATTATTGCAGGTTCCATGAATTTTTCCAAAAGCGGTGAAAATAAGAACGATGAAAACGCATTAATTATAGAAGATGAAAGACTTGCAAAATATTACCGAGGATTTTTTGAATATTTATGGAGCAAAGTACCTGATAAATATTTAAAACAAGGCGTCAGAGCTGAGGGTAAATATTCAATCGGTTCCTGCACAGACGGTATTGACAACAATTTTGACGGGAAAATTGATATGGAAGATGCAGGATGCAAAAATTAAATTACCATGGGTAATCCTTTGCTATTCTCCATCCATCAACTTGTATAAGTCTTGTACAGGCGTGCCTTTTGCTTTTTAAGGTGGTATATGGCGTTTTGCATTCTTCTAATAATTCATATCTTGACATGTTATTATATACGCTACTATCCTGCGAAGTAACAAAACGACCGTTATTAAGAGAAAACAAAAAGGTTCTGCGGCCATCATAGCTTTCGGGTGAACAATACTTATAATCAACACAATAAAAAATGTTTATTAAATTTTCAAATTGTATATAAGCTACAAAACCTGAACCATCATTTAAAGCAACTTTTATGTATTGTTCACCTTCTTTGTTTACAGAATTAGACTGAATATATTTACCTATCGTAGTATTATACCAATTAAGCAAATATTCACCATTTTTTATAGCGCTGCTGTCAAATGTAAAATTATTCGGTTCTATAGCGTCATCATTTTGCCATCTAAGCACAGCCTGGCTCATAACTGAATAAAATTTTTCAAGCCTTACAGCTGCAACTTTTTTTTGATGCTCCGCTATCAATGCAGGCATTGTCATTGCAGCAACAATTCCGATAATTCCCAATGTTATTAATACCTCTGCCAATGTAAAAGCTTTAGTCATCATATCCCTCCTCTATTACTAATTAGTCATGCCTTATTAATATTATAACATATTATTAAACTTATGCAACCTAAGCGTAAAAAAAATATAGATAAAACGAAAAGACAAGTACTGCTGAATGCCATTGGAGAAATAATTCATGAAAAAAGAACAAATTCAGGAAAAGGAATTTTGCTCCATTCTTATGAATATGATTTATCAAGCAGTTCACTTTCATTAATTGAAAAAGGCATAAGAGATCCACAGATTACTACACTATGGAAAATCGTAAATTCACTTGATATGAGTTTTTCTGAATTTATTGAACTTTTAATAAAAAAACTACCAAAAGATTTTAAAATGACTGATGATTAAGAATCACCGATAAATCGGCGAGGGTTATGGTGTGGTACAATCTGGAAGATAGGAAGTTCAGAAGGCAGGCTCATTACAGAAGTTATTTTAGTGCGCAGCACCGATAACAGCTTGACCTCATGACCTCCGATCCTCCGTCTGCCAAGCAGCCTACCTTCCTAACTTATTAAGTATATTTCTCAAATTTTGTTCCTAACTCACTAAATAAATCAAACTGATATTTCATGTTTTCCTCTTGTATTTTCTCTAAAGCTTCATTGTTAGGAGATAATAAATATTTGTTTAAGTCAGAATCTGATTTTCTTACTACCGGACTATCTATCAGCATATTAAACCTCATTAAAAGAGCAAATTCTTTTTCAGAATCATTACCCTTTTTCAGCATTTTAATGCAATCTGGTTTTAACATATTAGAATAAATATTCATTTCTTGTTTAAGCATATTGGCAGCTTCTTGCGGTGTTTTTGATTTTTCAATAATACCAGCAAGAGTCTTAGTGTCAAAATCCAATGGCAGACCCTTTGATTTTGAATAATGCTCAATATATTTAAGCGCATTAAGCATATCTTTTTTAGCATCAACAAGTAACTTGCCATCTCTTGAAAATTGCCAGCCTCTATTTAACTTTGTTCTTAAATTAATATTTTCTATAATCATTTCCACTTTAGCATTCGGAGTATATGAATGAAATGCAGGTGTCATTTTTTTCTTTTTTAAAAACTTATTAAATTGTGCAAAGTCCCTGAAACTTGAACTATCATTCCCATCTCCCCAGTAAAAAGCTTCGTCAGCATTTTTAAAATCATATCCTAATTTTTGAACAATATCGTCAACTGTTTCTTTCATATCTGAACTTCGAGTCTCAATAACCTTAACACCACGCAAATTTTTAAATTCATCTATTTTCGATGAATCGGATATGCGATATTGACCAGGTTTTATATTTTTAGTCCTTTTGACTATAATAGAACCTTTTGGAATCTGAACTTTTCCCTGAGAGTAAAAATCTCCTGCAACTCCGCCTGCAAATTTATTTTTCTTTAACCTGCGCGCATTGCGCATAGGAATTAATATAGCATATTTTTTAGCAGACCAGTCTCCTCCAAGGTGAGCAGTAACTCCATGATTAACAGCAAAATGTACACTGTCTCTGCTCGCCCCTATTGCTGATCTTGCAGTATCAATATAACCGTCTTTAGGCAGATAATCAGTCAAATGAGTTAGTATCATTCCATCTTCACGCAATTGACCTCTTGCATTTTTTAGCGGATGTTTTTTTGCAAACGAAAATATACTCTTATTTTCGGAAGATATAGTTTGTGTTCTGAAAGTATCTGCTATCTTTTTCCCTAACAGCTTAACTGCCTCAATTTTTCCCATAAAAAGTTTCCTTTTCTTAATCCCCTATTATTTATATAAAAACATTTAACAAAAAAAAATTGCCTAAGGATTTTGAATAATTTTAGCTTCAACAGTTTTAACGCTGTTCACACTGTTGTTTAAACTTTTTGCGAGCTGTGCTGCAGTTTTTGCATTATAAAATTTCCCGCTTGTAACAAGTGATGTACATTCAAGCTGCGCAAGATCTTCCTCATCATAAATATTAAATGCAATCACATCAATCGTAATATCTTTACGCTCTTTTATTAATTCAAGAACATAAGTACATGGACTTTCATCACAATTTTCACCGCCGTCTGTTAAAAGAATAATATGTTTTTTCCCGCTGAAACCTAAAAAATCTTTTTTTACTGCCTGCTTTAAGGAATACGTAATAGGAGTCATTCCTCGCGGCTTTATATCCAGCAGAGAATTTCTTATATTTATACCGTTAGCAGCAGAAATTGGCGCAACAAGTGTTGAAGCCCTGCAGGCTTCAAATGGAGTAAGCCCCATTCTATGTCCGTAAACTCTCAATCCGACAGAAATATTAGGATTCAAATTCGGCAGAATTGACTTCATTGTATCAATCATCAAATCAACTTTACGGCGTCCTTCAACATATTCAGACATACTGTTTGAAAAATCCAGAATAAATAAAACCCTCTCACTTTCATTTATTTCATCAACAGGAAGGTTATCAGGCCTGTGCACACCGTAACCTGCAGCAAAAACAGGTATTGCAAGACACATAATTAAAAACATTATTATTATATTATTCATAAATATATAATAATAATAAATATCATAATTCATACTTGAACATGCAGGTATAACCTGTTGACGATTATTTTTTGTTGCAATATTATAAAAGTAATCAGATTTTGGCGGAGAAATTATGAATAGCAAAGAAGTTATTAAACAGGCAGAAAAAAGCCTCGTTAATGAATTTGAAAAAATTGAAGAAATAAGAGATTACAATCAGGAAAAAGTTCTGAATGCATTTATAGAAAATAAAGTTGCACCTGAACATTTCTATACTGTCTCAGGCTACGGGCATGATGATTTAGGGAGAGAAGTTCTTGATAAAGTTTTTGCGGATGTTTTCAAGGCTGAAAAAGCACTTGTAAGAATTCATTTTGCATCAGGAACCCACACTCTTGCCTGCTGTCTTTTCGGAAATCTTAAATACGGCGACAAACTTATATCTGTCGCAGGCGCTCCGTATGACACAATGCAGGAAGTTATAGGAACAGCGGGAGATAAAATTACAAGAGAAGATTCATTGATAGGAAACGGCGTTTTGTATGACGAAGTTCCTTTGAAAAATGGCACAGAGATAGATTTTGAAAAGCTTGAACAAATGATTGATAATACCGTAAAAATGGTTTTAATCCAGCGTTCAAAAGGCTATTCAACCAGAAAGTCATTGTCTATTGAAACAATAGAAAAAATTTGTAAAACTGTAAAATCAAAAAATCCTGATTGTATCTGCTTTGTTGATAACTGCTACGGTGAATTTGTTGATACAAAAGAACCCCTTGAAGCCGGTGCAGATTTAATCGGCGGCTCGCTTATAAAAAACCCCGGCGGCGGAATTGTTGAAGCAGGCGGGTACATCGCAGGGAAAGCTAAATATGTAGATAAATGTGCGAATCGCCTGACAGCCCCCGGCATAGGATGTGAAGGCGGTGCTATGTTTAATCAGCATAGACTTATATTTCAGGGACTTTTTATGGCACCATCTGTCGTATGCGATGCTGTCAAAGGAGCAGTTCTGGCAGCCAAAATTTTTGATGAAATAGGATTTGATTCAGCACCTAAGTATTACGAAAAACGTACAGATATTATTCAAAATATAACATTTAATTCACCTGAGCCGCTGGAACATTTTTGCCGGACTATTCAGGCACTGTCGCCTGTAAACGGCTATGTAACACCTATACCCGAATACGTTCCCGGATATGAAGATCCGGTAATTATGGCCGGCGGAACATTTATAGAAGGTTCAACCATAGAATTGTCTGCTGATGGCCCCATGAGACCCCCTTACGTTGCATATATGCAGGGCGGATTGAATTACGCGCATGTTAAAATTGCTCTTGAAAAAATATTAGATAAAGTAAATAATAATTAGTCTCATTTTTTCTAATTTTCGTTATAAAAATAATAAATATTAAGTTTTTTTAAGAGCTAAATAGCTACTTATAACTAATTCTTAAGGATTAGAAACAAAAAAATTATTTTAATTAATTTGAAACTTGAATTTTTGTGATATGCTGTTGTGGTACCCCGAAAATTTGGGTGAAGTAGTTTACACAGTTTAAGAAGAGGAAGGTTAATATGTCATTACCAAATGTAGCATATTTCTCAATGGAAATCGCAAT
>CALVEO010000009.1 GCA_944326615.1 Candidatus Gastranaerophilales bacterium
GTGGAGGTTAGGAGATTCGAACTCCTGACCCCCTGCGTGCAAAGCAGGTGCTCTACCAGCTGAGCTAAACCCCCACAGGTTTTATTCAATTGTTACAATATTTATTGTACATGCTAATTTTTTTTTGTAAAGTCTTTTTTTATTTTAATATTGAATAATTTATGTATATATGATATAATGAACAAAAAAGGAGGTTCAAAATGATAAATATTAAAGCGTTTCAGATTGCCCCCCCCCCGCAAAGTGCGCTCTAATCAAGGGGTTTAATGCATTCACACTGGCTGAGGTTTTAATTACACTCGGCATTATCGGAGTTGTTGCCGCACTTACAATTCCAACACTTGTTGCGAATCATAGAAAAACAGTTGTAGAAACCAGACTCGCAAAATTCTACAGCACTATTAATCAGGCAATACTTATGGCTGAAAATGATTACGGGGACCGCTCAACCTGGGAGGAAGTTGGACAGGGAACTAATAAAGATGAAAACGGCAACATTTTATCATCAAAAGCAGAAGATTGGTTCAATAAATATTTAAAACCGTATTTAAACTACAGCAAAGCTGAATATGACGGGAATTCAGAAGGTAAAATAGTTGTATACTTTACAGACGGAAGCCTGGCAATGATAAGTAATTCAAGTTTTCTATTCTATCCGCAGGCCAAAGACTATGAAAAAATAGAACAAGATGACAGCATTAATAGAAATCGTGATTTGTGTGGAACTAAGTATTTTACATTTATGTTTAACCCTTTCGACAATACAGCTGCCAACAAATATCATTACAAAAAAGGAGTAGAACCATACAAATATAATTGGAATGGTACAGAAGATATGCTTTGGAATAACAATACTATAGGATGTAAAAAAGAAGTCAGCAACGAAAGAGCTTATTGTACAGCTTTAATTCAAATGAACGGCTGGAAAATCCCGAAAAATTACCCGCTCAGGTTTTAAACAAGTTCTGATGCTCTGTATGAACTTCTGACAAGCGGCCCGATTTGATAATGTTTAATTCCAACTTTATCTGCGATAGATTTTAAGATTTCATACTCATCAGGTGTGTAATATTTTGAAACTTCAAGATGAGTCTTGGAAGGCTGAATATACTGCCCTATTGTTACAATATCACAGCCTGCGGATTTTAAATCGACAAGCGTTTCTTCTATATCTTCAAAAGTTTCGCCCAAGCCTATCATCAAACCTGATTTGGTTATAATAGCGCTGTTGTCTCTCAAATATTGCAATACCCTGAGCGAACAGTCGTAATTTCCCTGCGGGCGTGCCGTTTTAAATATTTTTCTTACCGTTTCAATATTGTGGTTAAAAACATCAGGATGGGCTTCGATTATTGTATCAAGAGAATTTTTATTTCCTTTAAAATCCGGAGTTAAAATCTCTATTTTGATGTCAGGCGAAATTTTTCTTATTTCATAAATACATTTTGCAAAATGTTCAGCCCCGCCGTCAGTCAGATCATCACGTGTAACAGATGTAATCACTGCATATTTAAGTCCTAGATCTTTAACAGCTTGTGCGATATGTAAAGGTTCATTCTCATCAAGTGGTTCCGGCTTTGAACAGGTAATATTGCAATAACGGCAGTTACGTGTGCAGTTATTTCCCATAATTAAAAAAGTTGCGGTATTTTTTGTATAACACTCGTTTTTATTCGGACAGCGTGCGTTTTCACAAACCGTATTCAAACACTTTGTTTTTAAAATTCTCCTGACTGTTCGTGTTTTATCTGTATCAATAATGGGTCTTTTTAAATAATCCGGAAGTCTTTTGTGCATATTTTAAATTATATAGCAAAAATATTGATTTTCATGACTTATAACGTTATAATATAATTAAGGAAGTACAAGCAGGAGTAATTTGTATGAAAAATTTGATAACTTTATTTTGTTTATTATGTTTTGCCGGCTGCGCTTACGCAGAAGTTTATGAGGTTCCCGGCTCACAGGTAACAACAGAAGAAGAAGTTCAGGTTCAGCCTGATGAAAACGACAAAGAACAAACCGAAACAAAAGTTGAACGTAAAAAAATCTGGCGCCATAAAGACCTAAACCCGACAAATTCATATTGGAATTTCGGTAAAGTTCCGTTCTGGACAGGAACAATTTAGCGCGAAACGACAGAGAGCGGAGTACATTTGCAAAGTGCTAAATGCACGAATGCAAATTACAGAGACTCGTTAATGCCGCCGAGTAAGAAGCGCGAGGCAGTTAAACTACTTAAATAAACATTCAAAAATTCCCTCGGAATAAGTCGGATGCGCGAAACATACTCGTTTCAAATCTTCTATGCTTAAATTGTTCTGCATAGCAATTGTTATTTGTTGAATTAAGGCTGAAGCTTCTTTGGAAACAATGTGTGCGCCGACGATTTTTCCATTCTGTGACAGAATTTTTATAAATCCTTCTGTGCAGTTATCACAGTGCGATTTTCCCAGGGCCGAAATCAAGAGATTTGCTTTTTCGTATGTACCTTCTGCCAAATCCTGCTCGCGTTTTCCAATCCATGCAATTTCGGGACAACCGTAAACCACAGACGGTACAAGTTCTTCATTAAATTCAATACCTGAAACTTCTGCAACAGCCTGTTTTATTGCAAAATGTGCAAGCTGGATCTTTCCGCAAGCATCACCTATACAGGTTACATTGTCTGAAATCTTTTGAGGAACACGTCCGGCAGCTAAAAGAACAAGTTCAGGTTCAAGCACATCACCTGACGTTAAATAAACTTTTTTATTTTCAATTTTCTCTACACTGTTTGAAAGATAAGTTTTTATTTTTTTAGCTTTGAAAATACGCTCAACCCGTTTTGAAACCTCAATGTCTGCAAGAGGTAAAAGATGTTCAGCCATTTCAACAATTGTTACGTCAACATCAAATGCTGAAAAAATCCTTGCCCACTCAATACCTATTGCACCTGAGCCGATTATGACAATACTTTCAGGGAGTTTTTTTAAATTCAAAATATCATCAGAACTCAATACGAATTCATGATCAAACCTCAAATTTTCAAAATCTCTGGGCGCAGAACCAGATGCCGTAATAACTTTTTCGCATTCATAAACTTCTCCGTTTGTAATAATAGAGTTGCACACTTGTTTTTCTATAATGTCATCCCGAACTTGTTTCGGGATCTCACAATCATTTTCATCATAGTTAGATTGCAGCTCAAGTCCGCAATGATGCTTATTGCCATAAATAACTGCTTCCGCATTAACAATAACAACACCTGCATTTTTCAGTGCAAGTTCAAGAGAACGTCTTAATTTTTCAACAATTTTGTCCTTACGTTCAACAACTTTGGCATAATCAACAGAAATGTCAGAACAATTTATTCCAGAATCCGCAGAACACTTCATCTCCTCGTAAAGTTCCGCCGAATGTAAAATTGCTTTTGTCGGAATACAGCCTTTATTAAGACAAACCCCGCCTATTTTATCTTTTTCAAAAAGCACGACAGATAACCCTTTTGCTCGTGCCTGAAATGCTGCAGTGTAACCTGCAGGGCCTGCTCCGATTATTCCTAAATCAAATCTCATAGAAAATCCCTCCACCGCTTACGCGGTCTCACCCACCTTTACAAAAGAGAGTACAATTTATCTTGTGTAAACTCTGGGCAATCGTACTTTCAAACGGCAGGTTAATTCGTAATTTATTGTACCTAAAATTTTTGCCCACTCATCAATTGAATGTTTTTCATCTAATAACGTTATAATGTCACCGGGTTTTGCATCCACACCTGTGATATCAAACATCATTTGATCCATCGTAATATTGCCTACCTGCAAAACATCTTTGCCGTTCAAATTTCCCGAAATCTTATTTGAAAGACCACGCGGAACCCCGTCAGCATAGCCAAGAGGAACTGTTGCAATTTTCCTGCTGCCATGTGCTGTGAATGTATGACCATAACTTATACCTTCACCGTCATGAGCTTCATGGATATTTACAATACGTGCTTTCAACGACATAACAGGCTTTAAGTCAGGTTTCCTGATTAAGCCGTCATCGGGCAAATCAGGATAAAGTCCGTAAATTCCGATACCGGCTCTATACATATTTGAATTTGGCACATCATAACACATAGCACCTGCTGTATTCAATATGTGAAGGAGCAAACCTGTAGTATCAATTTGAGAAATTACGTTGTTCCACCTGTCAATCTGGATTTGAGTTTTTTCTCTGTTTTCAGCATTGGCAAGATGTGTAAATACACCGCCAAAGTCAATATAGTCAGCTTTTCTTACTTCATTTATAAATTCAACAGCATCATCAACCGAAACACCTATTCTATTCATGCCTGTATCAAGTTTTACATGAACTTTAGGTCTTTTTCCGGTTCTTTCAAAAGCTTGCTTACAGGCTGCTAAGTGCTCCTTTGAAAAAATAGCTGTAATCAAATCAGCATTAACTGCACTTTCAACAGCCCATACAGGAACTGCTCCCAAAACAAGAATATCGCAATTTACCTTTGCCTGTCGTAAATCCACGCCTTCATCAATAGAAGCTACGCCTAACATATCAGCTCCTGATGCCAGAAGAGTAGGAGCAATCATAACAGATCCATGCCCGTAAGCATCAGCCTTTACGACCGCTAAAAGTTTTTTGTCTTTCGGCGTGTTTTTTCTGATTGAGCGCATATTATATGCGATATTTTCAAGATTAATCTCAACCCAGCTGTCTCTGTGAATATTTATGTTTGTTTGTCTTACGTTTTTCATAATAACTTTAGTATATAACCAAATTTATATTGGTGCAATTATATTTTCAAAATCTCATTAAAAAAATTTACTGATATAAATCCTGTTTACAAAATATCAAGCGGATCTACATCCACAACCATTTTAATATCTTTGGGCAGGGTAATTTTATTTAAAAAATTTGAAATAAATTTGTGTCCTTTTTCGTCAAGTTTATTTTTTATAAGAATTTGAAAACGATACTGGCTGTTAATTCTTTCAATAACGCATGGACTTGGACCGAGAACCTCAAGGCGCTCTGATATCCCGAATTTTTCAATCATTGTACAAAGCCGCAGGGCAATTTCCTGTGCGGATTTTTCAGCGCGAAAATTATTTTCAGAGCTTAAAACAAGTCTTATTATCTGGCTGAACGGCGGGTAATCAAATTCCTCGCGCGCCGCAATTTCTGTATCGTAAAATTCTCTGTAATTCTGAGATTTAGCACTTTCAAGCGCATAAAAATCAGGATTATAAGTTTGAAAAAACACTTTTCCAGAAAACTCGCCTCTGCCGGCACGCCCTGCAACCTGTGTCAAAAGTTGAAACCCCCTTTCAGATGCTCTGAAATCAGGCAGGTTAAAACTTGCATCAGCAGAAATTACCCCGACAAGGGTAACATTCGGGTTATCCAAACCTTTCGCAATCATCTGGGTACCGACTAAGATATCAATATCTCCGCGTTGAAATTTTTCGAGAAGCCTTATATGTTCACCTTTACGCACAAGAATATCGCTATCAATACGTTCAACATTATTTTCCGGAAAAAGTTCTTTTACATACTGCTCGATTTTCTGTGTTCCCGTACCACTGTTTTTAAAGGCATCCGAGCCGCATTCGGGGCAGACATCAGGAAAATATTCCATGTGATTGCAGTAGTGGCATTTAAGCATTTGGTCTTTTGAATGCCATATCATAGGAATTGCGCAATTAGGGCATTGGATTACATGACCGCAGGCCTGACACTGTGTGAATGTTGAAAATCCGCGTCTGTTTATCAGCAAAATTACCTGCTGTCCTTTTGACAATGTTTCTTTAATTTCCGTCTGCAAAGGAACGGAAATGACATTTCTGTAAGCTGCTCTGCCATGTTCCTGCATGTTTATAACCGTTACAGGAGGAACTTTTGCATCGTTATAGCGTTTTTTCAGTTCAAAAAGATTTCCTGAATTTACTGCCCTGTAATATGTTGAAATATCAGGAGTTGCAGAGCCTAAAAGAAGCGGGCAGTTATGAAATTGGGCAAGTTTTCTTGCCACAACACGCGCATCATAACGCGGTGATGGCGTTGTCTGTTTATATGCACTTTCATGTTCTTCATCAATTATTATTAAACCGATATTTTTTAGCGGAGCAAATACGGCAGAACGCGCTCCGGCAAGAATTTTTATTTCATTTTTGTAAAGTTTCTGCCATACATCGTACCTTTCGCCGTCTGATATACTGCTGTGCCATATTGCAACATCTTTTGTGCCGAATTTTTTTGCAAGACGTTTGGTAAGCTGAGATGCAAGCGCAATTTCAGGAGCAAGAAATAGCACATTTTTACCGGCTTTTATTGTATCGTCAATAAGTTTGAAATAAACTTCCGTCTTTCCTGACGCTGTTACGCCATGTAGAAGAAGTTCGGCGGCTTCACCCCTCACCCCATCCCTCTCCCGCAGGGGGAGAGGGTGATATTGTAAGTTTTCCAATATACTATTCAATACTCCTTCTAAATTTTCATTTACTTCGTTATTCCAAAATCTTAAAACTTTAAATCCCTTATCTTCCAAATATTTTTGACGATTCAGGTCTTTTTTTATATTTTCATCTTCATTATGTTGTCCGCCATCAAGTTCAATAATAAGTTTTTTTTCATAACATACAAAATCAGCTATATAATTATCAATAGCTTCCTGTCGTCTAAATTTACAGTCATTTAGCTGTCTGTCGCGAAGATAATACCATAACAAATTTTCAGTATCTGTCATATTTTTACGAAGCTCTTTTGAATAGGCCAGAGACTCTTTTGTATAGTAATGAGAAGCTTTCAAAGCTCCCTCTCCCCCTGCGGGAGAGGGATGGGGTGAGGGGTTTAATCCTATCTTATTTTTGATGCCTTCATAAACAGCTTTTTGATCGCCTGACAATTCAAACAAAGGCTCGCGCTCAGTTATATTTAGAATATCAAGAGGATTTCTATACAATTCTTCTTGAATAAATTTTACACACCCTGCCTGTTCCAGTTTTTTTATTGTTGCACGTGTTGTTTTTGCGTATTTTTCAAACAAAATAAGCGGCATTTTGCCTGATTTTTCAAGCAGTTCAAGCACCTGTATCTGCCGTTTTGTCGCCCCGTCAAATTTCACAAATTCCACAAGCTGCTCTGTTTTGGAAGCCTTTTCAATGAGTTTCATCGGAATTGCAGCGTTCAATACAGTAACTAAATCACAGCAATAGTAATTGGCGACCCATTCAAGAAGTTTTAAATAATCTAATGAAAAAAGCGGGGTTTCATCAAGAATTTTGTTAATCTTTTTAACCTTAAAATCCCCGGGTAAATAATCGGAAAACCCGACACAAAAAGCATTAATCAGCCCCTGTCTGCCAAAAGGGACAAGCAGAGCCTGTCCGATTTGAATTTTATCTTTCATATCATCGGGGATAAGATAGCTGAATGTCTTAACCCCGAGAGCTTTTATATTAACAAGAGCTGATGCGTATTTACTCAAACAATCTCCTTTAAAATAACTGGTCAGTCCAAGTGGAAAAGTAGGCTTCGCCTACTCGGCCATAAATTCCTTACGTGCTTCCTGTATTGCTTCTTCCAATAAATCAAGCTGATCGGGAGTGAACGTTACACCTTTTTTAGTCGGAAGCCATGTTGCACCATCATCTGTTGTATAAAATATTCTCATATTAAGATAGCTCTTGCCTTTGTATTCACTAATGGAAATTTGTAACTGTTCTGTGTCGCTTCTTTCAATAGCTGCTAAAAGTTTTGCATCTGACATAATTTTCTCTCCTTATTTGTTATGTGAAGAGTGAAAAAGTGAGAAGTGAAGCGCAAAAGTAATACTTTTCACTCTTCACGTTTCACGCTTCACTTTTTATTCTAGCACAGAAAAATTTTTTTATGATAGAGTTAAGAATATATCTATAATTTTTAAACAGCTACCCCAATCCCTTAAAGGGGTAGGGGGTGAAAAATAAATTCAGGATGACAGGAAACAAAAAATTAAACTAAGGAGAAAAATTATGATAAAAATTGCGGTTTGCGGTGCTTTGGGGAAAATGGGAAAAGAAGTCGTCGAGGCGGTAACACAATGTCCAGACACAGAACTTACGGCAAAAATTGACATTGCAGGCGGAGAGTTCAAAACTATTGAAGAAGCGCATAAATCCTGTAAAATTGATATTCTGGTCGATTTTACCCAGCCGAAATCAATTTTTGAAAATGCTAAATACTGCTTAAATAACGGAATAAAAATCGTAATCGGCACAACAGGGTTATCAGATGAACAAATCGCTGAATTAAAAACATTATCAAAAGAAAAAAATACAGGCTGTCTGATTGCCCCGAATTTTTCAACAGGTGCTGTTTTGATGATGATGTTTGCACGTCAGGCCGCTAAATACTTTGATAATGCAGAAATCATAGAACTTCATCACAACCAGAAGAAAGATGCTCCCTCAGGCACTTCCATAAAAACTGCCGCTATGATGGCAGAGGTTAAAGAAGACTTTACAAAAGGCAATTGCCCTGAAACAGAAACAATAGAAGGGGCAAGAGGCGGAACTTCTTATTCAAATATTCATATACATTCTGTCAGAATGCCAGGTTACATCGCATCACAGGAAGTTATTTTCGGCTCATCAGGACAGATTATGACAATAAGACACGATTCAATGGACAGAAAATGCTATATGCAGGGCGTTATGTTAGCGGTTAAACATGTTTACGAAAATAATGATTTTGTTTACGGATTAGATAATATTTTATAGCAGGTTGCATCTTTAGCCAAACATTTATGATGTTGGGCTGAAAGCCCAACCTACAAACTATTGATGGCTATGCAGTTAGTGTAGATGCATATAGTGACAATGGAGATTTTTGGGGAGTTAATGTTGAGAACAAAAATTATGTTGCAGTCTACGTAGACATAAACGGGAAAAAACGGCCAAATGTTATAGGTAAAGACACTTTTATATTCGTGTTCTCAGAACGAGGATTTATACCTGCAGGACGTGATTTGACAGATGAAGAGGTAAATTCTGATTGCAGCAAAAACGGACGCGGCTATTACTGTTTTGAAAAAATAATGCGCAAGGGCTGGGAAATTGATAAAGAAAATTTGTGGTAGTTAAATTTCTTTACATAAACTTAACGCCTTATTGTATTTATGGTTTAATCTAAAAAAATAATGACGTTAGGGTTTACAGCCCCGAATATTGTTAATTACAAATTAATGAGTAGGCTGGGGTTTCTACCCCAACAATCACGACATTGGGCTGAAAACCCAACCTACAGCTAAATTTGAAAGGCAGGAGAATGACAAAACCAAACATTGCAATATTAGGCGCAACAGGAGTTGTTGGCAGAGAAATTACTAAAATAGTTGACGAATTGAAAATCGAATTCAACGAAATTAAATTTCTTTCAAGCGCACGCTCTGCCGGTACAAAGCTTGAATTTCAAGGAAAAACATACACAGTTGAAGAAGCAAAACCTGAAAGTTTTAACGGCGTTAATATAGTTCTTGCATCGGCAGGCGCATCTACTTCTAAACTTTTTGCTCCGGAAATTGTGAAAAGGGGCGCGGTTTTAGTCGATAATTCTTCAGCTTTCAGAATGAAATCTGATGTTCCGCTTGTTATAGCTTATGTTAACGATGAGGATTTAAGGCGGCATAAAGGAATTATTGCAAACCCTAACTGCTCAACATCTCAACTAATGCTTGTTTTAAAACCCTTAATTGACAAAAATCCGATGAAAAGACTGATTGTTTCAACTTATCAGGCAGTTTCAGGTGCGGGACTCGCTGCAATTAACGAATTAACAGAAAACACAAAAGCCAAACTTGAAGGAAGAAGTTTTGAAAACAAATGCTTTAAAAAACCGATTGCCTTCAATGTAATTCCGCAGATTGATGTTTTTTGTGAAAACGGCTACACAAAAGAAGAGATGAAAGTAGTTAACGAAACAAAAAAAATTCTTCATCTGCCAGAAGATTTACCGATTTCGTGTACTGCTGCAAGGGTTCCTGTCTACAACGGCCACTCCGAAGCTGTTGATATTGAATTTGAAAATGAAATTACCCCGGATGAGGTGCGGGAGATTTTGAAAAATTCATTCGGTGTAAAAGTTATTGATAACCCAGGTAACTTTGAATATCCTACAACTTATGACGCGTCAGGCGTTGACCCTGTATTTGCAGGCAGAATCAGAAAAAATCTCGCGTTCAAAAACGGGATTTCATTATGGTGCGTTGCTGACAATTTAAGAATAGGCGCCGCACTTAATACAGTCAGAATATGTAAAAAACTTATAGAAATGGAGTTATACTAATATGAAAATAGCAAAATTAACAATTACCCCGATTTTAAAGGGATTACCCTCTGTAGTGATAGATTCCCCAGATGCCGAAAGAGCCGGCCGTCTTATTAATGATAGATTAAATTCAGGATTTAAAGATTACAACAGGCTGCCAAGAGCATACAGAAAAATCCCGAAATTTTTAAAAGGGTTTGTAAACCCGGCAACAAAAACAGGCGAAAGAAAATTTTCTGCGGATATTTAACATTTCTTAATAAAATAAATTTTTCACGCAATTTTTTCATGTATAAATTTTTTATATATACAGGGAAAAATTGGGGGATATTGTTATGAAAGAAGCAGAAACTAAAAAATGCAGCGAGACCAAAAAAGATGTTATTAAGAAATCAAAACAACTTTCAAAAGAAAATGAAATTGATATTCCGAGATTAACATCAGACTATCTGGATCAAACATTACAAATTGCATAAAAAAAAGCCGCTAAAGCGGCCTTTTTTATGCAAATATTAATTTATTTTAAAATATTAGCCAACAAGGTTGTTTTAAAAAATTTTTTTTAATGTATAATATATATACTTAAGATATCTTGTTAAGAAGAATAAATTGTATAAAGATTTTTACCTCAAATTACAACTACTCTAAAAATCTGACAAATATACACCCCGCTTATTAACAGATATGAAAAATAAAAACAGTTATCAGAATGGGAAGGAATTTAACACTGCCGGACTGAAGAAAGGGAAATTTTATGAACAGCCAAAAAACAAAAGCTGAAAAAATATCAAAAGATATCAGAAACGAATCCGCAGAACTAAACGGAGTTAAAGTAAATCATCAGGATTTTGAACTTCCGAGATCAACATTTGAAATGCTGGAACAAACCTGCCAGATTGCATAGTCCAACAGTAAAAAAAACTGCCATTACTAAAACACTATTATAGATAGTGTCTTTGTATAAAAAACTTAACATTCAGGCAATTTTATTTATGTTTTTTCTTTCTTAATACAACAAGGAGAAAATTAAAATATGAAACTTGCTAAAGATTTTGACAGAATACCAACGCGCTATGATGACATACAAAAAGAAATCAGAGAAGCAAGATTAAAACAATATTTTGAACAAAAAATACCAAAAGTAAAAGAAGGTACATATAAGCTCGGTGATGTTTTCAGCGATGCGCTCGGAAAAATTCTGGATAAAACAGTTTAATATTACTTTTTGTTAAAACAGTGCGACTTTCTACCCTGTTTCTGGTAAAATAAATTTTAAGGAAACAGGGATATGTTAGTTAAAAGAGAAGATGTCAGAGCCTTAATAGATGTAATTCATCACTCGGGCAAAACAGTCGTAACCACAAACGGATGCTTTGATATTCTGCATGCAGGTCATGTCAGATATCTTGAAAAAACAAAGTCATTTGCTGACTATCTTATAGTTTTATTAAATTCCGACAAATCAATAAAGAGCATTAAAGGCCCTTCAAGACCCATAAATTCTGAAAATGACAGGGCTGAAATATTAAGCGCTTTGAGATGTGTGGATTATGTGGTATTATTTGATGAAAATAGTCCTCGTGATCTCTTGGATGAAATAAAGCCTGATGTTTATACAAAAGGCGCTGATTATACCATGGAGACACTTCCGGAAGCAGACATTATGAAAAAAAACGGAACGAGAGTAGAATTCATTGAGTTTTTAGAAGGCAGATCCACAACAAAAACAATTGAAAAAATGCAGAAAGCATAAATTTCCATAAAGGAGTAAGTTATGAGCGCGTATGTATACATATTATTTGATAAACCTGATAAAAATTTAATAATAGGCCTAACTTCAAACCTTTTAATGCACATGCATGAAATAAAAAACAAAATTAACAATCTTTACGAGAATGAATTTTCAACAAACAAACTGGGTTATTATGAAAAATATGATGATTTGACAGACGCAATTATCAGAAAAAAAGAGTTGGATAACTTTACACAAGAAGAATTAAAATCAATGATAATTCAAGATAATCCGAACTGGAAAGATATGCACGATGATATTTTAAAAATCTGGAATGATGCGGCAAATCTTCATGAAAAGAATAAAATTAGGCAACACAAAGGAGAAGATATATGAAAACCTTTACATTGGAAGAAATTACACAAATCACAGGCGGCATGCTGACCAAAGCAGAAGATGCTAAAATCACTCATATTGCGCCTCCGCTTTTGGCTGATGAAAACACCCTTGCACTCGCTCTCGGTGAAGAAGAAATTGCAAATCTTGCAAAATCCAAAGCTAAATGTGCACTTGTTCCACTGGGAGTACAGATTGACGGATTTACGACTATTGAAGTCGAACGTCCGAGACTTGCAATGATGAAATTATTAAACCTTTTCTATGTAGCTCCAAGAGTTTATAAAGGAGTTCACCCGAGCGCTGTCGTTGATGAAACCGCAAAATTAGGAGAAAATGTAGAAATAGGCCCTAATGTTGTTATCTCACATGACGCCGTAATCGGCGATAACACAAAAATTGCGGCTAATTCATACATCGGCGGAGGTGTAAAAGTCGGGAAAAACTGTTTCTTTCATGCCGGCGTTAATATAGGCGACAGAGTTCAGGTTGGAGATGATGTAATATTACATCATGGAGTATCTTTGGGTGCTGACGGTTTCAGCTTTGTAACAGAAAATCCTGACAATATCGAACAAGCAAGAAAAGACGGAGAAATTAAAGAAGCAAACAAAAAACAGGTTATATTTAAAATTCCGTCAATCGGTGCCGTTGTTATCGGTAATAATGTTGAAATAGGAGCCAACACTACAATAGATAGAGGAACAATTGAAAATACAACAATCGGTGACAATACAAAAATTGATGATCAGGTTATGATTGGTCACAATTGTAAAATCGGTGAAGGCTGTTTGATTGTATCTCAGGTAGGAATTGCAGGAAGCTGTGTAATCGGGGACAGAGTAGTTATTGCAGGTCAGGCTGGCCTTGCAGATCACATTGAAATAGGGTCTGACACAATTATCACTGCAAAAGCAGGCGTTACAAAATCATTCCCGGAAAAATCAATTGTCGTCGGAATTCCTGCTATGCCGAGAAAAGATTTCATAAAACAGCTTAAAACAATGAAAGATGCGCAGGAAATTTTTGCAAAATTCAGAAAATACGAACCGCTATTAAAGGAATTTGAGGACAACATAAATCATGACCACAATTCTTAAAGAGACATCAATTTCCGGCAACGGCTTGATGAAAAATAAACCATGTACGGTTAATTTTTTCCCTTCTAAAACAGGTAAAATCAGATATTTTATAAAAGGTGCAGAACCGTTTGAGGCATGTGTTGAAAATGTTTTGTCAACTGATCACTGCGTTGTTTTAGGCAATAGCAAAACAAAAGCAATGTTAACTGAACATTTGACATCCGCTCTTGCCTTCTGCGGTATAGACAGTATTGATATCTGTATGGATGAAATGGAAGTTCCTGCATTAGACGGAAGTTCAAAAAAATGGGTAGAGCTTTTTGAAAAAGCCGGCGTTGAAAAACATATTTTTCAAAAACCTAAACACTATACAGTATCTGAACCTGTTTATTACCTGAACGGAAAAACAAGCCTTGTAATTCTGCCATCAGATGAGCTTTATATATCTTATGCGGTAAATTACGACCATCCTGATTTAACAAGACGCTGGTGCGCATACAACCCGAAAAACAAACAGGAAATTATTGAAGCAAGGACTTTTGGATTTTACAGAGATTTGAAAAAATTCCAGATGCTCGGGTTTGCTCAGGGAGTAACAATAGAAAACACTCTCGGACTTCAAGACAGCGGTTACACATCAGAACTGCGTTCGGAAAATGAACCTGTAAAGCATAAAATCCTTGATCTTATCGGCGATTTATACTTAACAGGTGTAAACCCTCTTGATCTAAAATGCCAGATTTTAGTAAAAGAAGCAGGTCATGCTGTTCATATTAAAACTGCAAAAATATTAAAAGAAAAATTGATAGAATGTAAATAAGGAGACAAAAATGACAGAAGAAACTAAACAAGAAGTTTTACAATTTGACACAATGCAGATTATGGAAATGATTCCGCATCGTTATCCGTTTTTGCTTGTAGACAGAATCACAGAATGCGTTCCGGGCAAATACGCCAAAGGCTACAAAAATATGACAATGAATGAACAGTTCTTTCAGGGACATTTTCCAAATAACCCGATTATGCCTGGTGTTTTGCAGCTTGAAGCAATGGCTCAATGCTCTGCTCCCGTATTGATGACAATGCCTGAATTTAAAGGAAAATTAACACTTTACGCAGGAGTAGACGGTGTTAGATTTAAAAATATCGTAAGACCAGGCGACAGATTTGATATGGAAATTGAACTGACAAAAGTAAAAGGCCCCATCTGCAAGGCACATGGTATTGGTAAAGTTGACGGAAAAGTATGTGTTGAAGCAGATATGACTTTCGCTTTGAAATAAAAATTATACAAAAATCAAAAAAGCAGGTTTAAAAACCTGCTTTTTTTATAGCAAAAAAAATTTTTTACAGTTTTTTAATTTTTCAGGAGAAAAAATATGCAAATAACAAAAATTACCCCGTATAATATACAAACCCTGCACAATAATAAAAAACAACATCAAAAATTGAATAATAGTTATAACAGTTTGCCGCAGACACAACAAAATCTGCCTGCAGCTTTTCAATACCTGGCCTTTACCGGAGGATACAGCCTTAATCTTGAAAAAACAATTGAAAGACTTGATATCCTCGCACAGAAAAAATCAAATCTTTACCCGCCAAACATAAGAGAATGGGCAGGAATGATTTTGGAAGAAGGCAACAAAAATGGCGAAACGCTAATTGATATTCATAAAAAATTTTATTCAAGTTTGAAGGATTGTTTTTCGTTAAAAGAGGTTAAAGAAAAATTTCATGAATTTAAAGATGTTCTTTCTGACAGTGAAGTAAAATTCAGTAAAGATTCCCTATTTGAAAGCATTAAAAAAGGTGAAACAGAATTTTTTGATTCTGAAGAAGATTTGTCGCTCCAAATTCTAAAACTATACTGGGGTGAAGGTTTTTCTCTGAATGATTTGAAAAAATATACAGGCGGAAAAGATTTATACCATACTATAAAAAAACTGAATATTCCGACAGTAGACAGAGATTACGGGCACATATTGAAATTTTCAGACCCGCAATATAATGAACGCTTAACACGTGAAATGACAGAAAAACGCATGGCTTCTCTTGACAGAAAAGCTCAAATGGAACAGGGTGAACCTGTTTATATTAAACGCGGACCTTTATCCAAGGAACATAAACAAAAAATATCCGAAGGACTAAAAAAATATTATCAGGAAAATCCTGAACGAATTTACAACATGTCCGAAAGGCAAAAAGAATTTTACCGCGAAAATCCTGAAAAAGCTGACGAATTAAAACGTGTATTACATAAAGCCTGGAACATTTTCGGTGCAGATAAGATAAAAGCTGCACTGTCAAGCTTTATGAAAAAACATGGAGAAAAAGATTTTAAACCTGATATAAATCCGGTTAATCTATCCAAAAAACAAGCAGATATTATGCAGCAATTCTGGGGTACAAATGAATGGGCAAGAAAATCATTCTCCAAAAATATGAAATATGCCTGGAAAAAAGTTAAAGAAGAAAATGAAACATTCTTCACACTCAAAACAGCTCCGACACAGCTTACAAGATTTGTTGAAAAAAAAGCCGGAATGAAACCCGGAAGTCTTAATATAGACACGACTTTCAATCCTTATACATTCCAGAGTTCAATTGACGAAAAAGCCAATGAAATATGCAAAAAATATACAGATATTAAAGACCTTAACAATGTAATGGCTGATACATACCAGATTGCGGTGCTTAATATTGTGGGAGAATTAAAAGATATAAAACATCCACCCGATAAAGCCTATAAAGAATTATTGAACCTTGCAGTTTATACTGTTCAAAACAATATGGAACAAGGCGGTAAAAAATATAAAGTACAATTTACAGAAGAAGCCCAGCAGGACTTCATTATACTTGCGTCATACGCTGCAAAGAGCAGAAATCAGGGACTAGTTAATATCGTTAATAAAGCTCTTGATGATGCATTTGACCTTGCCTGTGCTGTTCATCCAGACTTTATATTAAAATAATATAAAAAATATTGTTCTAACCACTGATTTGTACTATAATTGATTTTATAGAAAAAGAGGGTAAAACGGGAGCGAACTTATGTGAGCGACTGACCAAAACTCGGGAAATCGAACAAAAATTGACGAAGAGGGTAAAAAACGGAGGCGAAGCCTCTGGCAAAGGAATAATAAGCAACACAAAAATCGACAAAGAGGGTAAAAACGGAGGCGAAGCCTCTGGCATAGAAATAATAAGCAACACAAAAATCGACAAAGAGGGTAAAAACGGAGGCGAAGCCTCTGGCAAAGGAATAATAAGCAACACAAAAATCGACAAAGAGGGTAAAAACGGAGGCGAAGCCTCTGGCATAGAAATAATAAGCAACACAAAAATCGACAAAGAGGGTAAAAAGAATGATAGACAAAACCGCAATTATACATCCGTCTGCAAAGATTGCAGATGACGCAATAATAGGACCTTACGTTGTTATAGGTGAAAATGTTACAATAGGCCATAGAACAAGAGTAATCTCAAATGCTCATATTGAATTTGCCGAAATCGGCGATGATTGTACAATTTCTCCGTTTGCGACAATAGGCTCCGAGCCTCAGGATCTTGGCTACAAAGGCGAACCTACAAAAGTTGTTATAGGCGACGGTACAATTATTAAAGAAAATGTAACAGTCCATAGAGGCGCTGCCTGCGGGGATTTCACAACAAGAATAGGCAAAAAATGCCTGCTTATGGTAGGCTCACATGTAGCTCATAACTGTGTTCTTGCAGATGAAGTAATTTTAGCAAATCTCGTAACTTTAGGCGGACATGTTCATGTAGGTTTCGGGGCTTTTGTAGGCGGGATGAGCGTATTCCACCAGAATATAAGAATAGGCGATATGGCTATTATAAGCGGATTTTCAGCATCGCGTCAGGATATTCTTCCGTATTCAAAAGGCGAAGGCAGACCTCCTGTACCGCGCGGTTTGAATGTAATTGCGATGAAACGCAGAGGAGTGTCTCAGGAAATCAGAACAGCCACAAATGAAGCTTTCAAACTGTTGATTTCCGAAGAATACAATACTTCTCAGGCAATCGAAAAGATTAAAGCTGAAATTCCGATGAATGAATATATTGAAAAAATGATTGAATTTATTCAAACATCAAAACGCGGGGTGCTTTTAAAAACCCACAAGTCAGGCCACGAATCTCTAGAAGCGTAGCCGCTTCACCCGCTACACAGGTGTTGATAAAACTTGTACAGTCCAAGCTAAAGAAGGAGCGCGACGCTTCACCCATAACAGGGCTATGCATAAGCCTACCGGTATCAAATACCGCTTTATTCTGGCAACACACTCAGGGATGTCATCCCCGAAATAAATTCGGGGCAGGCTCTGAACTTGTTTCAGGATCTAAAAACTTATCCCCCTGTTTTGCTTGATATATCATTATAAAAATTTATTTACAGGAGTGAACCATGCAAAAAACAATCTGGGAAAAATATGCCGAAGTTCTTGTCGATTATTCGACAAACGTTCAAAAAGGCGACCTTGTACAGATCAGGGCAACAAGCATTTATGCAAAAGAGCTTGTTAAAGCTGTTTATAAAAGAGTAATTCAAAAAGGTGCACATCCTATTTTGAGAACATCTTTTGAAGATATGTCGGATATTTTTATCAAATATGCATCTGATGAACAGTTAGACTATATTGATCCGATTATAAAACTGGAATACGAAACCGTTAATAAATTTATTTCAATCGGTGCGCCAATGAACACTAAAAATATGGCGCGGGCTGATATGAAAAAGCTTGCACGCCGTTCAAAAGCTTCTCAAGGTTTGTCAAAACTTCTTATGGATAGAGCCGCCAAAGGCGAAGCCTCTTGGGTTGTCGCAGATGTTCCGACACATGCGCTTGCACAGGAAGCCAAAATGTCTTTTGATGAATACTCGGAATTCCTTTTCAAATCCTGCTACCTTGATCTGGATAATCCTGTTGCAAAATTGAAAGAACTGGATGAAAAACAGACTAAATGGGCAAATTACTTAAACGGGGTAAAAAAATTACGCATTACAGGCGAAAAAACTGATATAACCTTTGGTGTTGAAGAAAGAAAATGGATTAGCTGTTCAGGACTTAACAACTATCCTGACGGTGAAGTTTTCACATCTCCTGTTGAAGATGATATTAACGGTGAAATCTACTTTGACTTTCCGCAAAACTACCGCGGGAATTCTGCAACAGGCGTTCATCTGTGGATTGAAAACGGGCAGATAGTAAAATTTGATGCAGATACAGGTCGTGATTTTCTTGAAGCAATGCTGAATACTGATGAAGGTTCAAAAGGCATCGGAGAAATTGCAATCGGAACAAATGATGAAATTCAGGAAATTACCGGAAATATTCTCTTTGATGAAAAAATCGGCGGAGCAATCCACATGGCAGTCGGCGCATCCTACCCAGAAACAGGCGGGAAAAATGTTTCAGGAGTTCACTGGGATATGATTAAAAACATGAAACCATCCAATGATAATGCCGGCGGAAAAATTTACGCTGATGACAAACTTATTTATGAAAACGGGAAATTTCTGATATGATAGTAAGAAATTTTACAGACAGCGATATTAATGAAGCCTCGAAAATTGCCAATCTTGTATGGGGTGATTTGTATGTAAATGAGAGTAAAGAACTCCAAAAAATTATATATGACTTTACACTCAAATACTATTATTTAAATAAGGCATTTTCTTTTGCATTAGATGATGGCGGTGTAAAAGGACTTGTTTTTGCATCTTCAAAAACTGATAAAAATAACAGCGTTGAAAATTTTAAAACTGAAATACAACTCCTGTCAAATAATGATAAAATGACAGCTTTTAATCTTCTGGATTACGTTGAAAATACAGGTAAAGAAGTTAAAGCAGCAATGAATGAAAATGATTTGATGATGGGGCTTTTTATCAGCATACAAAAAGGCGGCGGCAAAATGCTTCTTTCAAAACTTGTTGAAACAGCAAAAGAAAACGGCATAAAAAATATTTACCTCTGGACAGATACAACATGCGATTATGACTACTATCAAAAAAATAAATTCACGCTTGTTAAAGAAATTGAAAATCAAGTGAATAACAAAAAAATAAATACACTAATTTTCAAAAAAGAAATTCAGAAGGAGTAATAATGATAAAAATTTCACCGGATCTTACATCACCCGTTGCAAAAAGGATTGCTAAATTAAAATCTGATATGGTATTTTCTGCCGCTGCAGGCAATTATAAAATTTTTAAAAATGCAATGAAAGAACACGCAAAATTAGCTGTGGATAATTTTGAACTGTCAAAAAATATATCAGCACCGTCAGTAAAAGCTCCTTTATTTTCTAAAGCTGGTTTGAGAATGGCAAAAGTCTGGTTTTTAAATATGTTCAGAATAAAAACACCTGAAGAAAAACTTCTCAAAAAAATGGCAAAACAGGAAAAGTTAAAACAGGAAGCTCAAAAGTATATATACTAAATTAATAATATTTCCACTATACAGATGATTAAGATTTTACAGTTTCTGTTAATATATGATTGAGGGTAAGCCCTAATTATCATATCCATACTTCTGCGGCACAAACTACAAATTTGTTAAACCGGTAGAGGAAAGGAGGTGGTAAAAGTGATATTCAGCATAACTGAAAAAGAACTAGTAATATTATTCTTAATACTACTAGTTCTAAAATCACTATAGAGGGCTTTTAAAGGGGCAAGCGGTAACTTGTCCCGCCCTTTTCTTTATTATAAATCATGTTTTTATAAATTTCAAGTGTATTTTTAATTTTCATCAGGCACATATCTGAACAGGTCATTCGGGGTACAGTCCAATGCAAAGCAGAGTTTGTTAAGCGTTTCAAACTCAATACCTTTTGATTTGTCATGATAAATATTATATAAAGTTTTTCTGTTAATTCCGGTTAGCTTCGCAACTTCACCTCTGTCCATTCTTTTTATACCTAAAATAATTGAAAATCTATTTTTTATCATGGTATTTATAATAACCATTTGGTAAATAAATTACTTTATTGAGGTGAATATTAGACATGTAGGTAATATACACCCCATATTTTTTAATATATATTAATACCGGAGGTAAGAAATGGATAAAAAAGAAAAATTAAAAACTGTTGGAATTATTGAAAGCGCTGCTGTTGAGCTTAAGAGTTTACTTGAGACGGCACAAAAATTTACTGACGGGAAAGCTAATAATAGAGACCTGAAAGAAATCGATTTCTGCCTGTCGAAAATGGAAGAACACGTGTATAAATTGAATAATTTGTTTTCTGAAAATAAAATTGAAGAACTTCTTAAATCATAATTTATAATATCAATTTAAAACTCAAAGTTTCAATAATAGTCTGAATATTAATATTCAGACGGTATTCTTTTTTTGCTGTTTCAATTGCTTTTATATCAGAAATAAGCTTTACTTTCAGCGATAAATTATCAAGATTTATTTTTAAAAGAGCATCAATATAATTCTGCATCTGTGTAAAAACTTCTAACGGATCAACCATTTTTGCAATATCAAGAATTTTGTCATTGAAATCAAGAACTTCATTCCTTTCAAGCTCCAGATACCCGTCCATTGCATCTTTAACTAACGAATAATCTCTATTTTCATCCTTCATTGAAGGAACATAAAAACACTGAGCACGCGAAACAACTGTTGTTATCATATCTGATTTATCTTTTGTCAGAAATATAAATGTCGTATTTGAAGGCGGTTCTTCAAATGTTTTCAATAAAGCGTTGGCGGCGTCTGCCTGAAAATTCAACTGGTTTAGCCCCTGAATATTTCCATCTTTATCTCTGTCGCAAAAGATTAAAACCCTGTGGTAATCAGATGTTACAAGAAGGTCATTTTTAATCATTCTGGCCTGATCAATTGAGATTACTGTTTTGGAAGTATCATCAGAAGGTTTGTTATCAACTTTAGAAATTGTTAAAACAGCGGGATGATTGTTTTCTCTAATCCATTTACAATTGAGACACTGACAATTTTGAGTATGGTCGCCTGAACAATTTAGCATTCTTGCAATCTCAAGCGCAAGTTCATACTGCGATTGAACATCCGAGCCGTAAAACAGAATACAATGCGCTATTTGACGGTTTTGCGACGATATACCGTTATCAAAATATTTCATTAAAAATGGATATTGTTCTCTTACATTCATATATTTATCCTTGTTATTATTGAAGGCAGGCTTTTTACATAAGTCTCATGCGCAGCACCGATAACAGTTTGACCTCCGGCCTTCTCAGCTTCTAACATCTAAACAACGCATTTTCCACCTCTTTTTCAACGTCAAGCGCAAGTCCTGATTTAATCCTGTATTCCGCATCTGTCAGGCTTTCTTTAAGTTTGACTAAATCACGCAGGTTATTTTTTTTAAGTTTTTGCAGAGTTAATTTTACAACATACTCATGCATTCCTGTCATTCTGGAAAGCTCCATAGACGATGCGCTTTGTGCTTTTGCCTTAAGAATTATCCAGCGTCTGAGCATTGTCTGCAAGGTTGACAAAATTTCAAGCGGATATCTTGTGTCAAGCAGTTTTCTGTATTCAAGAAGAGCTTTATCCTTTTCGTTTTCCATTAAAAAATCTGAAAATGCAAACAAATCCTCATTGGAAATACAAATTTCCCTGACCATATCGGCTGTTATAACGTCTTTCGGATATGCAAAAAGCTTCAATTTATCAAGTTCACTGTCTATCTGGCGAAGATTATTCCCTATTTGTGAAATTATAGCAGTCAGTGCATTTTTATCAAGTTTTATCCCCTTTGATTTTCCCTGCTTAATAATCCAGCCTTCAAGTTCTGAGGTTTTGTATGTTGGAATTACGTTGCATTCAACTGCGTTATACTTTTTCAAAATTTTAAATAACTTTTTACGGCTGTCGAGTTTTTTACCCTCATTTCTCGGAAGCTGCGCAACAAAAACTATGTCAAGATTTTCGTTATTGCCTTCCAGTGCACTTTCTATCTCTTTAATCTCTTTATCTTCAAAAGTTTTTGAAAAATAATCAAGGCAATTAATTACAATGAGCATTTTCCCAAACATCATGGGCTGTGAACGCAGGATTGAAATTAAATCAGGGAATTTCGGATTATCATAAGTTTTGAAAGACATTTCAAGAAAATTTTTATCAAGCCCTTTTTTAAGTTTGCCGATTTCCTGTTCAATATTGTAATCTTCTTCGCCGTAAAAAAAGTATATTGCCATACTAAATTATTAGCAAAAACAAATTTAATATTCAAACTTACCAGGGATAATCTTCACTTATCTGCCATCCGTCTTGAACAATAACCTTTGCACAGGCATACCCCCCTTTATCCGCATCTTTATTACACATATGTTCAGTCGGTTCCAGACATTCATCTCCCGTACAAGAACCGGAAGGAGATAAATCGCTTGTGTTCTTATTAATCCAGAATGTAAATAAATCTTTACCTAACACATTTGGTCTTTTATAACCGTTAATATCAACCATAATAGTTCTATAACTCCCGTCATCAGGTGCCCAGGAATCAACAAATATTATTGTTCCGTCTGCTAATTTTCTTACAGAAGTGTCCGAAGCATTTCCAATATATTCTGTAATAGTCTGGCCGTTGAGATATTTATAATTAAGAAGTGTGTTTAAATCCCCGGCTGATGTTTTGCCTATACTTTTTAGAAAAGGAACTATATATTTTTCCATAAAAACATCTGAGTCTAAAGTTAAATCCCAGTATTCTATTTCACCGTTTTCAATCTCTGAAAGTTTTACGGCCTGAGCAAGCTGTGAATAGCTCTTTTTAAGACTGGTTACTGTTACCTGTTTTTGATAGTTTGCTATTAAAGCAGGCATTGTTAAAGCTGCAACCACGCCTATAATTCCTAAGGTTATCAAAACTTCAGCCAGAGTGAACGCAGCGCGACGAATGTTGTCAAAGTGGGCTACGTGCGTAGCACATTTCACCAAATTAAACGCGGCTTGACGAATGTCGTCAAAGTGGACTACGTGCGTAGCACCTTCGGCCAAAGTAAATGCAGAATTTTTCATATTTTTATAATCAATCTGATACATTATATCATTATTTTACATTATTATATCACTTTTGTCAATATAAACTGATATAAAAAATCATCACACAATATATTTATACATTGTATAAATTATTATTATGGAAAGCATAAAAAATTTATTCGGGAAAAGGATTAAAGAATTAAGGAAAGAACGCTCACTTACTCAGGAGAGACTTGCCGAACTTATTGGGATTGATACAAGAAATTTGATAAAAATTGAAAACGGTGAGACTTTTCCGCGTGTAAATACACTGGACAAACTCATTGAAGTTTTTGATATTACACCGGATGAAATCTTAAGAACGGAACACTTGAAAGATACAGAGATTTTGAAAAACAAAATAATAGACAAGCTTAACAGCGATGAAAAGCTTGTCCGTATGATTTATAAAATGCTTTTTTAGGTCAATAAAATTATTTTTTTTGCCATCATGAATTTATTTCAATAGCCCACACAGATTCTGAAACAATTTCACAATAACATGTCAGTCAATAATCTAAAAATCTTTCCTTTCTAACTTTCAATCAATAAGCTTGCGCCTATGACACCTGCTGTGTTTCCGAGTTCTGCAGGAACTACTTCCACAACAGAACCTGCAACTTTCATTGCACGTTTCAAAAGAGTTTCTTTCAAGGGTTTAAGCAAGAAATCGCCCGCTTCTGCAACTCCGCCGCCGACAATAATTTTTTCAGGGTTAAGCAAGTTTACAACGCTTGCCATACCTATTCCTATATATTCACCCATAATCGTAAAAATTCTTTGTGCAACAGGATCACCGGCTTTTGCAGCTTCGCAGACAATGTACGGAGTAATAGGGCCGCCTTCTGCCATTTCGCGGAATTTAGCGGATTTGCCGCCTTTTATATAATCGTTTGCCATTGCAACTATTGAAGGGCCTGATGCAAAAGCTTCCAAACATCCTGTATCACCGCAGCCGCATAAAGGTCCGTCATTCATCTGGAGTTTGATATGACCTATTTCGCCCGCCGCATTTGAAGCACCTCTGACAAGTTTTCCGTTAACAATCAAACCCGAACCGATACCTGTGCCGACGGTAATACAAATTAGATTTTCACATCCTCTGCCTGCGCCGTAATTGAGTTCACCGAGTGCCGCACATCTTACATCGTTGTCAACACGTGTCGGGACATGGAATTCGTCTTCAATAAGTTTTGCAATAGGAACTTCTACCCACCCGGGAATATTCGGGGCATTTCTGACTATCCCTGCTTTATAGTCAACCTGACCGGGAAAACCAAAGCCTATTCCTTCAATATCTTTTGTTGAAAGTTTTGTTTCCTTAAGCAGGTCATATATTGCCTGTTTAATATTTTCAACTGTATATTCATAACCCATTTCCGCACGTGTCGGAACAGAATTTGAATACTTAATTTCTCCTCTGTCATTTACAAGTGCTATTTTAACGTTTGTTCCGCCTACATCTATACCAATTCTATTCATAATTAATTTCTCCCTTTTCATCCGGCTGTTATTATTATATTACAAATAATTTTATTTACGCAAAGAATTCATAAAATCCAGAACATAGAATGTTAAAAATCCTGTAAATGCATTAATAGTAGCGCTCAGCACACCCATAAAAACAGAAATCACAACAAGAATAAAAAAACTTGCATTACCGAGCATCAGACCGACACCATAATTGGCAGCAAGATGAAAAAACTTCATCAAAATAACCGAAACCGGTACATATACAATTGAAAATCCCAGATAAGAAATAAACCCTGCTAAAGCCCCTACAATCACACTGTCTTTAATAGAAGAAAGCGACAAACACCCGTACTTAACCAAAATCCATATTACAAGAGGCGCCACAAAACATAACAAAAATACAAAAGAAATTGCACCTGCATAAGGTATTAAAGTTACAACCCCGAGCAAAAGCCCGAAAAATATACTCAAAATAGCAATCTGTCTTAAAAGTATATAATTTATGTTCATATAATATATTATATCACAAATAAGTCAAAATTTATTTATACGTAAGAGTAATAGGCGGGTTTTCAGGGAAATATTGTTTTGCTTTTTGTGCAAGAAATTTTAACTCATTATAATTTTTTTCATGCACATAAATGTTTCCAAGTATTGAATACATATTATAAGTTTTCGGGTAACGTCTTAAAATTGACTGAGCGAAATTTTTTGCTTTTTCATAATTTCCTGTGTCATAATAAATTTGGGCAGCCAAAGGCGCCATATCAGGATCATTAGTTAAATTATAAGCCTTTAATGCATAATTCAATGCATCATTATATTTATCCATGTTCTTATAAGAAAGTGCAATCTTATAATAAATTGAAGCTTTTGCTTTTGTATTATATACCTGAGGAATTAATTTTTTATAACTTTTTATGGCTGCTTCATAGTTTTTTTGTGCATAATAAAGTTCAGCAATGGCTCCGACCCTATCTTTTGACTCTTTTGAAAGTTCTATATCTTGTTTTGTATAATTCAATTCTCTTGCTAACCTGCTGTCATAATCACCCAAAATTTCATCAGCCTGCACTAATTTTGTCTTTGCTTCTTTAGAAAATTCTTTGTTAGATATATCCGGAACTATTGAATATAAAAGCCTGAGAGTATTAATATCACCTCTGCTGATATCTCCTTTAAAATTTCTTGAAACAGGATACATTATATCGGCGGGATTTATACTATGCCCTCTTATTCCAAGAGAGTGCCCTATTTCATGCTTTGCATTATAACGCATTATTTTAGGTTTAATATATTTATTATTTGTACCATAGACTGCAAATACTATTTCAGAATATTTTAGTTGATTATTGACAATTTTAATAGCGCTGTGTCCGCCTGTCATTAAACCGTTTTTTATATCTCTGTCATAACTTTTATCAAATTTACATCTTATATCAGCATAATCTTCAGACTCTGTATATATAAATCTAAAATAATTTCCGCTTGCTTTTTTCCATGCATCAAAAGCTTTGTTCACTTCTTTATAAAAATAATCAGGCAGTCCAGGGTCTTTTTCAATATAAACCCTGAGCGGGAAAGTCTCCGGATTCCAGCGTATAAGCTGTCCAATGGTAACTGCTCTCTCGATATAATTTCCCGGATAATTTATGTCTATACTTTCAATATCCGGTTTGATATCCGAAGTAAAATCAATACTTTCCTTATTATCGATGTCTTGTTTTGTTTCTAAATGAATATTTTTATTTTCCGAAACATTTTTCTTTATATCAGAATCTTTATTTGTAATTTTTTGTTCAACAGCAGATTTTGGCGAACCTAATGTGCCTGTAGAAATTGTTGATATGTCCCATTTATTGTCATAAAAATTACATAATGACAAAATTATATGCAAAATTAAAATAATAGCAGCTAATCTTATTAAATATTTCACAGTTTTGACCTCGTATGACAGATTGCAATCGCTATGGAATCCACAGTATCATCAAGTTTTGGCAGATTTTCAACACCGAGAGAAATTTTTACCATCTGCTCAACTTCCTTTTTATCCGCGCGTCCGTAACCCGTTAAAACCTGCTTAACCTCCATTGGTGTATATTCAAAAATAGGTATTTTATGTTGTTCAAGAACAGTTAAAATCACTCCTCGTGCATGCGCAACCGGCATTACAGTCGTTCTGTTTCTAAAGAAAAAAAGTTTTTCAATAGCCGCACAGTCAGGTTCGTATTTTTCGACAATTGTTGTCATATCTTCAAAAATTTCCACAAGCCTTGAAGACTCTCTTGCCCCCTTTTCGGTTTGGATTGACCCTGAATGCAAAAGAAAAGATTTTTCACCGTCATAATCCACGATTGAATAACCAACAATACCAAGGCCAGGATCTATACCTAAAATCTTCATAAAATTATTATAGCACAGTTTTATTGTGCAGCCATATTATTAAGTTTTTCCTGAATATAATGAATATCTTTTTCAATATCAAGAATTATTATTTTGAGAGAATTCATAACAGAAGACATATCGTCAGATGTTATAGAGTCAAAATCTGCATTAGCAATAAGAACAATGAGACATTTAAAATCATATATTTTACAAATCAGATTTTCAATTTTTTCCTCAATAGTTTTTTCCTTAGGCATAATAAAATCCTTAACATTTATTTAGTTATATTAAACAATATTTGATATAAATATAGTATATATAATAATAATTGTCAACATTTAGATATACTGTACAATGTTGATTATGTTGGATATACGAGCTGAAATAAAATCATACATTGCGCGAAGTGGTACATCGTTAAATAAAGTAATTAAAATATTAAATGCAGAGCAGACTTTAAAAACCGGGGTCAGCAATATCTCATTGAAAATGAAAAAAGGCACAATTACGTTTAATGAAGCTCAATATATCCTTGACCACCTCGGCTACAAATTCACTATCGAAAGAAAATAGTTTTAATTTGCATATATATATTATTTTTTCAACCCTTTAGCTTCCTTGCAAGCGACAAGCCTGCAGGTAAAGGCAATATAACATTTTCATAATTCGAATTTAAATTTATTGCATCAATAAAGGGCTTACATTTTGTTTCGTGAGACAAAACATTATCACAAGCAATTATCCCGCCTTTTTTTAAATGCTTGTCTATAAATTCAAAATACTTTATATATTCTGATTTGTTGGCATCAACAAATGCAAAATCAATTTCAAAATCATCACTCAAGTATTCAAGATGCATTAAGGCAGAACCCTTCAGTGTTGTTATAACATCTGAAACATCACAAGTTTTAAAATTCTCTTTAGCTACATCAAGGCGTTTATCGTAAAATTCTATAGTTGTCAGATGCCCGCCGTTTTCTTTAACGGCTTTGCCAAGCCAAATGCCTGAATAGCCGTTTGATGTGCCAATTTCCAAAACATTTTTTGAACCTTCAGCCTTTATTAATGTATACAAAAATTCACCTGTAACACGTGCGATATTCCAAAACTGTTTCTGTGTCGATTCAAGTGAATGAAGGACATCTTCGGTTTTATCATCAAAATATTTTATCATTATTTCTGCCTTTAAAAAATTTATTTATTAATCTTTTTAACTTTTTCTGTTACAACAATTGCATTTGCCGGAATATCAATTGGAATTGTTTTAATAACCTTATTTGTTCCAAGATCAAATACTGTATATAAAGAAGCTTTTGTATCTGTTATGAGAGCAATATTTGTGTTATCAATCTGGTTAATCTTTGTTGAAAACCCGTTTGTATTAAGGTAAATTGTATCTGTTAACAAATCTTTTTTTGCATCAATCACCTGAATTGAATTATCGCCTGCACCAAGAACATAAACTCTGTCATGGAAAACAAGCATATCAATAGGTTTTTCACAGATTTCAACTTCCGCCATAAGCCCGATAGTTTCATAATCTATAATTGCTATTCTGTTTTTTGTTCTGCTTGTTATATAAATTTTGTCATTTGTATAAACAATTTTCGAAACATTCGGAAATTTGCCTATTTCTTTCAAAAGATAGTTATTATCAAGTTCAATTGCCCAGATATCACGTGTTTTTTTATCGTAATAAAACAGCTTGTTCCCGTCTTCGGACAAATAAAGTTTTTCGCACATGCCTGTAATCTTAATCTGTTTTGAAAGCGTCATAGTCTCAAGGTTTATGACATATATACTTGAATCTACAGGGCTTGAAACGTATGCAATATTTTTTACTTTATCAATAACAATTTCATCAGGCTGTGTTTTTGTATAAATTTGTTTAATTATCTGATCATCAGCAAGCGATATAACATCAACAGAAGGTTTGTCATAAGCTGTTACAAGCAAAAACTGATCATTATATGCTTTCATATCAATCGGAACATTTGTCTGTGCAAGAGAATATTCAGGAGTCTTTGCACCTAAATTTAATACCTGAATATTTTTTGAATAAGGGGATGAAACATAAAAACTCTTGTTCTTTAACTGCGGAATCTGCGAAAGAGTTTTCAAAGTAGAGCCTGAAAGCTGCGTTACAACAGGTTTTGAATTTTCAACCCTGATACCGGGATCATTTACTGTTTTTATCTCAAGATTACCGACAATTGCCTTTAAATTCTCAGGAATTACAAGCCCTCTGGGGACAAGCATATCCTGAGGCAAAAGCCCCGTTCTCAATTCCTGCGGCGGATTTGCCATTTTAAAAATTGTTTTATTTCCGTTTGTATCTGTCAAAACTTTTAATAGAACAAAGTCGTTATTTAAAATTACAATATTAGGCTTTTCAGCAAGAGTTTTTCCTGACGGAAAAGTCTGTTTCACCGCAAGTTTTTCAGGGGTTAAAATTTTTGCAGGAAACAGAGGCAGATAAATCGTATTGTCAGGCAGAATAATCACCCCGTCAAATCTGAAAGTAGTCTTAGGGAAATCATTGCTTATAAAATCCTGCACATTATCAGGAATTTTAGCCGCAAATACAGGAGCCGCAAATACAAGTATTAGTGATACTGTTAAAAGTAATTTAACTGTCCTGTTTTTAATACTTTTCATTACTGAAATACTCCCTTTACCTTATCCATTATGGAAGACTGCTGTACGGGCTTTTTATTTTTTTGGATTTCATATAACCTTCTGTATAAATTTCTTTCTTCATCAGAAAGCTTAAGAGGAGTTTTAACAGCGACTATTACAATATGGTCTCCTCTTTGTGAAGGTCTTGCAATATATGGGACACCTGCACCTTTTATTTTTATTGAATTACCGCTTTGAACACCTGCCTGCACTGTAATTTTCTGTTCTCCGTCAAGAGTTTTAACAATAACTTCATCGCCAAGAGCTGCCTGTGCCTGAGTAACATCAAGTCTGGAGTATACGTCATTTCCTTCGCGTTTAAAATAATCAGAAGATTTTACATGCAAAACCACATACAAATCTCCTGCAGGTCCGCCGTTTGTACCTGCATCACCCTCATGTGATACGCGGATTTTAGACATATTGTCAACACCAGCAGGAATTTTTATATTAATTTTCTTTTCTTTTTGAATTTTTCCCTGACCTTTGCAAGCTTTGCAGGGATTTGTAATTTTTTTGCCCGCCCCATGACAGTCAGGACAAGTTACAATTTGTGCAATTGAACCAAGCGGAGTTCTCATAACCTGTTTTACCTGTCCTGAACCATGACATGTAGGACAGGTTACCGGTTTAGAACCCTTTTCTGCACCAGTTCCGTTACATGACGGACAAAGTTCAAGATGGTCAAATTTAATTTCCCGCTCACAACCAAAAACAGCCTGCTCAAATTCTATTTCAATATCAAGCCTTAAATCATCCCCTTCAACAGGAGCATTAGGATCAGGCCGTCCGCCAAAACCGAAACCTCCCATTCCGCCGAAAAATGAATTGAATATATCGTTCAAATCACCAAAACCGCCGGCAAATGGTCCGCCTGTATCAAATCCTGCATTTTTCAGCCCGTCTTCGCCATATCTGTCATAAGTCGCACGCTTATTATCATCCATCAATGTTTCATAAGCCTTGCCCAGTTCCTTAAATTTTTCCTCCGCATCCGGAGCCTTATTTACATCGGGGTGTAAAGTCCTTGCCTTCTTTCTGAAAGCTGATTTTATCTCATCCTTGGTTGCATTCTTTGATACACCGAGTATTTCATAGTAATCTGCCATTTATTTTAAATTCTTCCCTATTCTGTATCTTTAATCTTATTTTATCATGTAAATCCTCAAGGACAAAAATTTTTAACCCTCTGCAGTTGCTACATTAACAAGCGCGGGTCTTAAAACTTTATCGCCCATTTTATAGCCTTTTTGGAGTTCATTTATTATTGTATGTTCAGGGTGTTCGGATGTGGGAGTCTGCATAACCGCATCATGAAAATTAGGGTCAAAAGGCTTGCCCTCTGTTTCAATAACTTCAAGCCCGAGTTTTGCCAGAGCATCAAACACCTGCTTATGAACAAGATCAAAACTTTCTTTTACTTTAGCGCAGTCTTCAACATTTTCAAGAGCTTTTTTGCCGCGTTCAAAATTATCAAGAACTTCAATCATCTTTTTCAATGCGTTTTCAGTACCGAATTTTAAAAGGTCTTCCCTTTCCTGAGCCTGTCTTTTGCGGTAATTGTCAAAATCAGCTGCAAGACGCAGGTACTGTTGGTTTAGTGTGTCATATTTCTGCTGTAAATCAGCAAGTCCGGAATTTGTTTCTTCTGTTGCTTCGTTTTTATTCTCAGCGGTCTGTGCAGTTTCTTCCTTAATCTCTTCGTCCAGATTTTCTGTATTTTTGAACGGATTGTTATTATGATGTTTATGTGCCATTTCTCTACCTCTTAATTTTCATATAAATATATTATAATTTATCAAGATTAATTAACAACAAAAATTTATTATTTTTTAATAATTAAGAGAAATGCTTATCATTAACTAAATCGGAATACCCTTTTAACAGTGCACCGAGATAAACTGAACCGTTATGTACATACTGGGGATTATGTAGAACTTCAGCGACAGCTTCCGTCGTTTCTACAAGATGTTTTTTGTCAAAATCGCCTTCTTTTTCAAAATAATCCTCAAAACTTTCATAGATACCGGAGTTTTTTAAAATATCCAATTCGCCCGACATACCGGTAATATAATCAGACAAATTTTCTTCGTAAATCAAGCCATTATATGTTTCCGGCGAATAATAATGCCAGGGGTCGGTCTTAAAATCCTTCCCTTTAAATTTTGAAACTCTGTCAACCAGTCCCCGCATAAAATTAAGCACAGGCAGTGTCTGTTCAGATGCTGGAACTGATTGTCCGTTAAGCCGCGGAATAAATGTCATATCAGCATGATTATAAGTAACAGTGGTCAATTCAATATTTACAAATTTATCATCAAAATCATTTTTAAGTACAGGAAATTCCTTTACAATTTTTCTGAATTCAGACAAATCTTTATTTTCATCATCATCTGTCAGCTCCATATTCATTATATTTCGTGAAACATGAATACCTGGAGCTTCATTTGAAATTTTTGCATATCCTACATTTTTTATTCCGGTAAAGCTTAATGGGTTTATTCTCATAAAAAAATATTCTCCTTTGATATGTTCATAAAACAACAGAAAAAATTTTTTAAACAGTATTTTGAAAAATTAAATTATTTTCTTTACATAATTTAACTTATTTACATCAATCAAATCTAATTGTATTATTATAAAAAGAGAAGATAATTATTTAAACAAAAGGTAAAAAAATTGACTCAAAAATATTATATAAAGGGCGGTACCCCGTTAAGAGGTGAGGTTTCAATAGGCGGAGCAAAAAATTCAGTATTAAAACTGATGGCTGCAGCACTATTAACAAAAGGTGAAACTAAAATTTATAATGTTCCGGATCTCACAGATGTTGAAATTATGCTAAAAGTAATAAGAGATCTAGGGGCAAAAACAACTTATGACAAAACAGAAAAATCAGTAACAATTGATGCAACTGATTTGACAAGTATTACTGCAAAGTATGAATTAGTAAGCAAAATGAGAGCTTCATTCATTGTTCTGGGGGCTTTAGTATCACGCTGCAGAGAAGCTATTGTAGCACTTCCCGGCGGATGTGCAATAGGTGAAAGACGTGTAGATTTCCATATCAGAGGCTTAGAGGCTCTGGGGGCTAAAATAAAAATTGAAAACGGTTATGTTCATGCAAAAGCCCCAAAACTTACAGGCACTGATATTTATCTTGATATTCCGTCAGTCGGGGCAACAGAAAATATTATGCTTGCATCAATTCTTGCAGAAGGCTCAACAAGAATTCAAAATGCTGCTCAGGAACCTGAAATTGTAGATCTTGCAAACTTTTTAAATTCAATGGGTGCTGATGTTAACGGTGCAGGAACCTCTGAAATTGTAATAAACGGAGTTAAACAGGATGACCTTCATCCTATTGAATACACAACAATTCCGGATAGAATTGAAGCAGGAACATTTATGTCCGCAATTATTGCAACAAAAGGTAAAGCGATTATAAAAAATGTATTCCCTGCTCATTTGACATTTTTTACGGATAAACTTCTTAAAATGGGTGCAAACATAAAACTTATAGAACCAAATTCATTGGAAGTTTCATGCAAAAACAGATTGAATTCAATAAATTTTGTAACCCAGCCTTATCCCGGTTTCCCGACAGACTTGCAGTCAATGGCAATGACACTATTGACAACGGCAAACGGGGTTGGAATTATCACAGAAAGCCTTTATGAAAACAGATTTATGCAGGTGCCTGAATTGAGACGAATGGGAGCAGACATTCATCAGGACAGAAATCATGCAATCATAAAAGGGGTTAAAAAATTGACAGGCGCAACCCTTGCAGCAAGTGACCTTCGTGCCGGTGCTTCCCTTGTTGTCGCAGCACTTATGGCAGAAGGAAATTCTACTATTGAAAACCTACATCATATAGATAGAGGATACGAAAATTTTGAAAATAAGCTAAGATTATTAGGTGGTAAAATAGAAAGAAGAGATGATGAAATAATTTCTTCTCCTGTTGAGCCGAAAGTTAATATAACGGAGGGCTTGTTGTAATGGCACCTGCTTACAAACGCTGGTATGATCATGATCCATTGTTACTTGAAGTTATTGAGCTTTTAAAAAATTATCAGACAGAATTAAGAGCTCAGGCTGAAATTTTTCTGCAAAAAATTGAAGAAAAAGTTTCAAAAGAAACAATCGATAAATTTTATGCAATGGTCAAACCGGTAAATGCAAACAATCGCTGGTATGATAAAGATCCTGTTATTTCAAAAACAGTCGAAATCTTAAGATTTGTACCGCCGGAAGCCCAGAAAATTTGCGCCCAGAACTTTATTAGAACACTTAAAGAAATGGGCATTGAATACGAAAGCCCAAATAAAACAGATGTTAAATAAAAAGCTCCGAAAATGGAGCTTTTTTATTTATGTTAAAATTATATTATGTTTAAAATTAATGTGCCTGAAAATAATGAAAATTATGCCTTGTTTGAGAGATTTCTTGCAAGGTCATTTTCGTTTGCAGTTACAGGTCTTACTACGCTTTTAAGGCTTTTGCTTATTACAAAGATAAAAAAAATTACCGATAAAAAAATTCTTGTAATAACTTCAACCGAACAAAATGCATTAAAGTATCAAAATGACCTTTTAAAAGCATTTGGTGAAAAATCAGAGCTTATGCCGTTTCAAAATGTTTCAATGTATGAGACCGTATCACCAAACAGGTACGATTACGCAGAGCAGATACGCATTTTATCCGAACAGCCGGATATTGTTATAGCTCCTGTTAAAGCTATGCTTGAAAAATTCCCTGATAAAACTTTTTTTGAGAAAAATTCAATTACAATAAAAATCGGGGATGAAATTGATACAAAAAATCTTGCGCAAACATTCATTGATTTAGGCTACAAACGCGCCACTATGGTTTCTGATATCGGAGAATTCAGTATACGCGGAGATATTATAGATTATTATTCTCTTGACAGACATCCTGTAAGAATTGAGCTGTGGGGAGATGAAATTGTTGATATCAGATACTTTAACAATGAAACACAAAAATCTGTTGGAAAACTTCAGTCTGCAAAAATTATGCCGGTGTATAAATTTACGATTAAAAATGGAATTCCTGCTGAAATCAAGCCTGAAGATGATGAGGGATATTTCGAAGGCATAGAGGTTTATCAAAATTATTTTAATGATAATCTTGTGAATATTCTTGATTATTTTAAAGATTATATTCTTGTTTTTGACGAAACTTCGGAAATTTATACAAAGTATGAAAATTTAGACAAAAATTTTGAAGAACAGCTTCAGGAAAATTTAAAACTAGGTTTAAACACTGATTTAAAAGGCCGTAACCATATTCCTTTTGAAGAATTTATACAAAAGTGTGCAGGTTTTGTAAAAATAGGGCTGAATAATTTTCTCGACAGCGAGATGGATGAGATAATTGAATTTAACACTCAAACAGTTCAGAATTTTGGTGCAAAACTTGATGATATTGCAAATTTTATAATCTCAAAAAATAATTACAAAATCATAATTGCAACAGATTACCCTGAGCGTGTAAAAGAAATTCTTGCAGATTACAACATTTTCGACATTGAATACAACGAAAGCATATCATCCCATGGCTGTGTACTTGATGATTTTCATACAGTAATAATTACAGACAGAGAACTTTTTAACAAACGCACAAAAGAAATTACAGCTTCCAAACGCTCCTATTACAAAGAAAAACCTGAATATATCGAAAATATTAACGATATAAAAGAAGGAGAATACGTTGTCCACAGCATCCATGGTGTCGGAATATATAAAGGCCTCTCACAACAGGAAATAGACGGGCAGCTTAAAGATTATCTTACAATTGAATACGCAAATAAAGATAAACTCCACATCCCGGCAGAACAAATTAATCTTCTGGTACGTTATAGAGGCTCCGGTGCTCTAAAACCGAAACTTTCAAGAATGGGCGGAAAAGATTGGGAAAATACGAAAACCCGCGTCAAAAAAGAAGTAGAACAGGTCGCTTATGATTTGTTACGGCTTTATGCTAAACGAAAAATGCAAAAAGGTATTCAATTCCTCCCCGACACCGCATGGCAGGTTGAAATGGAAGAAGCCTTTGAATACACTGAAACTCCGGATCAAATGAAAGCCATCAATGATGTAAAAACAGATATGGAAAGCGATTGCCCGATGGACAGATTAGTATGCGGGGATGTAGGGTTCGGGAAAACTGAAGTTGCAATGCGCGGAATTTTCAAGGCCATAACCTCAGGCAAGCAGGCTGCAGTTGTTGTTCCGACAACAATTCTCGCATTTCAACATTTCCAGACAATCAGTGAAAGATTTAAACCCTTCGGAGTTAATGTAGAACTTCTATCCCGCTTCCGCTCGCAAAAAGAACAAAAAGAAACAATAAAACATCTTGCAACAGGGCAATGTGATGTAGTTGTCGGCACACACAGATTATTACAAGACGGCATAATTTTCAAAGACCTTGGACTTCTTGTAATTGATGAAGAGCACCGGTTCGGAGTCCGCCATAAAGAAAAATTAAAACAATTCCGCGAAAATATTGATATTATAACAATGTCCGCAACACCAATTCCCAGAACACTTTATATGTCGCTTTCAGGTATTAAAGATATGTCAATAATTAACACTCCGCCTAAAAACAGACTACCCATAAAAACTTATGTCGGCGAGTGGAACGAAAATCTTGTTAAAAATGCCATAATTCATGAACTTGACAGGGAAGGACAGGTATTTTACCTTTACAACCGCGTGGAAACAATTGACGAATTCAGAATGCAGCTTCAAAAACTTGTTCCAAACGCCCGTATCGCAATCGGACATGGGCAGATGGATGAAAAAACTCTGGAAAAAGTTATTATTGATTTTGCTAACCGGGAATATGATATTCTGCTTGCAACTACAATTATTGAAAACGGGATTGATATTCCAAATGCCAATACAATGATTATTCATAATGCCGATAAATTCGGACTTGCACAGCTTTACCAGCTCAGAGGACGTGTAGGACGCTCTCAAAGACAGGCATACTGCTATTGTCTGTACACAAAATCGAAACAAATCACCTCAGATGCAGTTCAACGATTAAAAGCAATAAAAGAATTCACAAACCTCGGAAGCGGTTACCAGATAGCCATGCGTGATGTTGAAATCCGCGGAGTCGGAAATATTTTAGGCACCAAGCAGCATGGACACATGGTAAATGTCGGTTTTGACACATACTGCCAGCTTCTTGAAGAAACAGTGCAGGAACTTCAAGGACAGTCTGTTGATAAAACAGATCCTACCATTGTTGATATAAATGTAACAGCTTTTATACCTGATGAATGGGTCGGCTCAAAAGAACAAAAAATGATTGAATATAAACGTCTGGCGGATGTAAAATCAGATGCTGAACTCGATTATATAACAGAAGAGTGGAAAGACCGTTTTGCAAAGCCGCCTGAAAGCGTTGAAAACTTAATAAAACTTATCAAAATAAGGCTTTCAGCAACCGATGTAAAAATTTCACTTATACGGGAAACTCAGGACAATATAAGGATTTACACACCATATACACAGCCGGAGTGGAAAATTATTCAAAAAAGCCTTCCATCCGAAATTTTGAAGCGTATAAAATTTACAATTGCTCCAAAGTCTTGCACAGAGGGTAATTCCATACTTCTTTTCAATAATTCTTATATGAATTTTAATGAAATATTTAACATTTTAACAGATTTGTTTTATTATATACATAAGATAAGTAATGAATTTGTTTACAACAAGTAAGATAGTAAAAAGGAGACATTATGAGAGGGAAAAAAATACTGGCAACACTTGCTCTTTCTGCAGTGCTATTTACCGGCTGCAGTTTGAAATCAGGCGAAGCTATTATCAAAGTTAATGACCAGGTAATTACACAAGGTCAGTTTGACAAAGAATTTGACAAGCAAGCAGGAAACGGTATTGCAAAAGCTTTAGGAATTGATGTTAAAGATGATAAAAACAGCTTTTTATACCTGTTGATAAAAGATCGTGTAATCAACGAATTAGTCGTAAAATCACTTCTTGATCAGGAAATACAAAAACGCGGTATTAAAGTTACAAACAAAGATGTTGACGATGCATTAAAAGAAATAGTTGACAAACTGGGTTCTAAAGAACAGCTTAATGCACTGTTAAAACAACATGGCCTGACAAATGCCGAATTTAAAAGCGATTTAAAAGAAGAAGTAAAGATGAAAAAACTTGCCAGAGAATTAGGTTCTTCAAAAGTTTCAGATGCTGAAGCAAAAAAATTCTATGACACAAATACGGATAAATTTCAACATCCAGACAGAGTAAGAGCATCCCATATTCTTATCTCAGTAAATCCGCAGGAAATAACCGAAGTAATTAAATCAGATCCAAATAATAAAAACCTTGATGAAGCTGCTATAAAAGCTAAAGTAGAAGAAGAAATTAAAGCTAAAGAAGCTAAGGCAAACCAGCTACTTGCTGAAGCTAAAAAAGATATGACACAGTTTGCAAAACTTGCTAAAGAAAATTCTGAAGACACTGCAACTGCTTCAAAAGGCGGAGATTTAGGCTTCTTTGCGGCAAAAGAAATGGTGCCGGAATTTTCAAAAGCTGCATTTTCAATGAAACCTAATACAATTTCTGATAAACCGGTTAAAACACAGTTCGGCTACCACATTATAATGGTTACTGATAGAGCTGCCGCAAGCACTGAACCATTTGAAAAAGTAAAAAATAACATTAAAGCTTATCTGGAAAATCAAAAACAGCTTAAACTAATCGATGATTTAACAGAATCTTTAAAGAAAAAAGCAAAAATTGAATATGTAAATCCTGATTATGATCCTGCTAATGTTCAAAAAGGTGTTCAGGAATCAATTAAAAACAGCGGTGAAACAGCGAAAAAAGCTAAAGAAGCTGCTAAAGCAAAAAACAAAAAATAAATTAAAATAAAAAATAGTACCTCTCGTATGAGAGGTACTATTTTACACTAAAAAACAATAAATGAAATAAATCTATGATTTTAAATCTAAACAAAAAAAAGTTAATAACAATCTGCACTATCGCAATTTTTCTTTTAGCGTTTTTTATCAGGGTATTTTATATTTCACAAAAAGCCGGTATTCATATAGATGAAGGGTATACGCATGTAATATCTACTTTTAATGAATATCAGATTAAAAAACCTTTTGAAAAAGGAAGAGTTTATACAGGCAAAGAACTTAAAAATTTAATTTTCGAAAACAACACAAATCTTAAAGAAGCATTACATGATGTAATAAAACTGCGCAAAAATAACAACAATGATACTTCGCATTCAACATTGTACCACTCGGTTTATCTTCTATGGATGCAGGGCGAAAGTCCAATATCCATGCAAAATTTTATTTACAAAGGATGCGGGTTAAATCTTTTATTTTTTATATTCTCATTTTTTATGATGTATAAAATTCTGCAAAAATTATTCCCGGATAATTACATCATAATTTTGGGTCTTGCTTTTGCATATTTGAATACAGGAAGTATTTCAAACACACTGCTGATGCGGCCGTACCAGCTGCAGGAGCTGGCTTTTGTTGTGTTAACATATGTATTTATTGATACTTTCAAAAAATTAAAATCAAACGAAAATATAATTAGTGTAAAAAACAGTTTAATTATAGCATTCAGTATAGCTTTTACAGCACTTACAGGATTTTTTGCATTAGTATACATATTACTTCTGGGTTCAATCTTGCTATTTTTATGTTTGAAAAATAAACATTACAAGAACTTTTTATTTTTATCCGGCTGTGCTGCTCTGGGATTTATTCTTGTATTTGCATTTTACCCAGGGTATTTAAACGGTCTTACAAGTGTCAGAGGAAATGACGTCAAGGCTAATATAACAAATATTTTTTCACAATACGCAATATACAATTTCATTCACAGCACGATATTTTATATTAACATCATAAACAGTTATTTAATATATACACCTTTAATATTTTTGTTAATACTTGCAGTTTACAGGAAGCAAGATAAATACAACAGTTTAGCTGTATTGTTAATATTTGTAAGTATAATATACTCTGCCATTGTTATGTATATTGCTCCTTACAAAGTTTTGCGTTATATAGTTCCCGTATTCCCTGTAATAAGCCTTATTTTTACAACTGCCATAGCCGGGGCCAGGGACTATGCAAAAAATATATTATTTATTATGAGTATTTTATTACTTATAATTTATTCGCTATTTCCATATTCTGCTGTCGAATATACAATTGCCTGCCCATATCATTACTTTAGATCAAAGATTGAGAACGTTAATGATACTGAATACGAAGAATTTAAATTTATTCAAAAACCTGAGCTGCCTGTGATTATAGTAAATAATCCAGAATATTCCTGCTGCTTAAATTTGATATTTAATATGCCTGACAATCAAAAATATGAATTTATAGATTCTACTGATAAAATTCCGGATAAATATGATCATTATTTTCTGCTGTTTGAAAGAAAATATTCAAATTCCAAAATAGAAAATATTAATCTGCCAAAAAACTATGTAATTGCTGACAGATTTAATCCTGCAAGATTTGAAGGATATGAATTAATCAGAAAATAATTAAATTTATCATTTTTTTGTGTTAGCATGTCAGTGTAAAATAGTATTACTCAAGAAAAGGAAGAGAAATATGGAAAAACTTTCACCGTTACAAATCGAAAGATTAAAGTATCAGCCGAAACTTCCGTCAAGCCTTGCAGACGGTATTAACAATCTGGAAATGGCTGAAGGTTCCGCAACTCAATCAGTCAGAGATCAGGAACAAATTCAAAATTTATTCAAAAATACATACGGCAAACCCGTTGTAACTTTTAAAACATCATCTTCTGCAAAATCTTCAGAAGTAAGAAATGTCGGCGTAATCCTTTCAGGCGGACAGGCTCCCGGAGGACACAACGTAATCGCAGGTTTGTATGACGCTTTAAAACAGGCTAATCCTTTAAACAAACTTTACGGTTTTTTAGGCGGTCCTTCTGGTATCATTGACGGCAAATACGTTGAATTTGACGACAAATTTATTGATGCCTACAGAAATACAGGCGGATTTGATATCATAGGTTCAGGCAGAACAAAACTTGAAACAGAAGAACAATTCCAAAAATCTTGGGAAGTCTGCAAAAAACTTAATATTTCAGCTGTAGTAATTATCGGCGGAGATGATTCAAATACTAACGCAGCGCTTCTTGCTGAATGGTTTGTAAAAAATAATGCAGGCATTCAGGTTATCGGCTGCCCCAAAACAATTGACGGCGATTTGAAAAACGAGCAGATTGAAATTTCCTTCGGATTTGATACTGCAACAAAAACTTATGCAGAACTTATCGGAAATATTCAAAGAGATGCAAATTCCGCTAAAAAATACTGGCACTTTATAAAAATTATGGGCAGAAGCGCGTCTCACGTTGCACTGGAAGCTGCTTTGCAGACTCAGCCCAATATTACTTTGATTTCAGAAGAAGTTGAAGAAAAGAAAATGTCTTTAGAAAGCATTATTAATTATATGTGCGATATTATTGTTAAACGTGCTGATATGGGTAAAAACTTTGGTATTGCAATAGTTCCGGAAGGCTTAATCGAATTTATCCCTGAAATGAAATCTATGATTTCAAACCTTAACGATATTATGGCATCTCTGGAAAACGATCCTGATTTTGTAAATGCTACAACAATACGTGATAAATTTGACATTGTCGAAAACAGACTTGATCCTGCAAATGCAAAAGTTTACAATTCACTCCCTGCACTTATCAAAGGTCAGTTATTAGCAGACCGCGACCCGCATGGAAATGTTCAGGTGTCAAAAATCGAAACCGAAAAATTGTTAATCGAAATGATTTCAACAAGACTTGATGAATTAAAATCTCAGGGAGATTATATCGGTAAATTCAATCCGCAGTCTCACTTCTTCGGATATGAAGGCAGATGTGCATTCCCGTCAAACTTTGATGCAGATTACTGCTATTCTTTAGGATTTAACGCATTTGCTTTAATCAATTTTGGTTTGACCGGATACTTATCATCGGTCAGAAACTTGACTGCACCTGCCGAGCAATGGATTGCAGGCGGTATTCCTTTGACTATGATGATGAATATGGAAAAACGCCATGGAGAAATGAAACCTGTAATTCAAAAAGCACTTGTAAAACTTGACGGTCCTGTTTTCAAACAATTGGAAGAAAACAGAGAAGACTGGGCTATGAATGACAGATACTTATTCCCCGGAGCAATCCAATACTTTGGTCCGTCATGCGTTTGCGATGTTACAACCTGTACGCTTCAGCTTGAAAGAGCTAAAGAACTTGCAGGTGTGTAAGTTTAAAACTATGTCCCCTCCCTTGAGGGAAATAAAGGGATGGGTAAAAAAAGCAGTCTTTTGAGGCTGCTTTTTTATTCTTTCTATATTCTAAATCAACCCTCTCCCTTAATCCCTCTCCCGAGAAAGGGAAAAGTTTCTTTTCCCCTCCCTAATCAGGGAGGGGCGGGTAACAACCAGATGATGGTTTTAGACGATATTCATCCAAACCTTCCCTAAACAGGGAAGGCTTTAATATTTAGATTTCATTACATTTTACATTGATAAATGTTTATGCAAAACCAAGGTATCGGGTACAGCGGGCTACTATACAAATGAATTAAAAAATTTATGCAAAACCTAATATGATGGGTGGAGCGGCACGCTTCCCCCTCCCTGATTAGGGAGGAAGATTTTTAACATTAACCTGCTATTCAAAATTCAAAAGTTCCGGCAGATCTATATCAAGTGCTCTTGCGATTTTCTGCAGTGTCCACATCTGGTAAATCACCTGACCATTTTCAATTTCTTCAAGCCTTGCGGTGTCATAAAAGTTCTCTTTGCAAGCATTTGCTGTGATAAACCGCGTTTTTCTCTGTAATATTTTATCTTTTCTCTAATTTTTTTAAATCCGTACATAAAAACCTCCCGACAATATAATGATATATTTTAAATAAATTGCCCACTTTCTATGGTTGAAATATAATATATTTATGAAAAAGTTTGATATTTTCAGGCAGTTCAGGGATGCTGTTATCATTTTGAACAAAAAACACGAAGTTGTTTACAGAAACCACACTTTTAAAAGGTGGTTTAAAGATTTTACCAATATAAAAAAACTTTCTCATCATTCAAGCTTTGATATCTGCCCGCTGAATTCTGAAAATATCGAAATCTATTCACCAGTCTACCATGCGCTAATTTCAAGAGAAAATTTTTTTGCAAGAATTTCTTACCAGTCGGAGTTAAATCGAATTTTTTATTACGATCTTCAGGCAGTAAAAAAAGGAAATTACACAATAATATTTTTTACTGATGTAAGCGCTCAAAATGAACTTACCGATATTTATAAAGAAAACGAAAGACTCAAAAAAGAAATAAAAAGACTTACAGAAGAAAATTCAGATCTTCAAAAAATTAAACGAAAAGCTCAGAGTCAGGCAATCCGAATTGCCCTCATAAACAAGGTTTCAAACATTATAAGAGAAAGCATTGATATCTCACAAATTCTACAATCTACTCTCAAAGAACTTTCAATAATGTTTGGAGCTTATAAAGCATATTACGCAAAAGCTGAAAAAAACGGATTTGAGATAGAAGAAGTTTACGGGCTGAAAAAATCAAAAATGCCCAAAGTTATAAACTTTGACGAAAAAACTACTGAAACTATTGAAGCAAAAGAGATTTCAGTCTTCAATTCTTTAATAGAATACACTGATGCCAAACCATTCAAACAACCTGTTTTAAGAATTATTGTTCCTGTCCATCACATGCAAAACCTTACAGGTATAATAGTTTTGCTCTGTTATCAAAAACGCGGGCTTAATGAAGAAATCGAAATTCTTGAAGCAATTTCATCACAATTATCCAACGCAATTACAAGAGCAGAACTTTACCAGAAAAATATTCAGACTGTAAAAGAATTGCAAAATACTCTTAAAGAATTAAAAGAAACTCAAATTCAATTAATAAATTCGGAAAAAATGGCATCATTAGGCCAGCTTGTAGCAGGGGTAGCTCATGAAATTAATACTCCCGTTGCCTCTATAAAATCGAATAACGGAATAGTCGCAAAGCTGCTCAATTCAATACAGGATACTGAATTAAAAGAGATGCTCACAGACATAAATGAAATAGATAAAGAAGCAGTAAATCGTATTTCGAATATAGTAACTTCTCTGAAAAAATTTGTCCGTCTTGATGAAGCTGAATTGCAGGAAGCGGATATAAATAAAGAACTCGATCTTACACTGGAATTAATCAGACACGAGACAAAAAACAGAATAGAAATCATAAAAAATTACGGTGAAATCCCCGCAGTAAAATGCTTTCCGAACATGCTTAACCAAGTATTTACAAACATTTTAATCAATGCCTGCCAGGCAATAGAAGGCAGAGGAACAATTACCATTACCACTGAATACAAAGATAAAAAGCTCATTGTAAAAATAAAAGACACCGGTAAAGGAATACCCCGAAATCAGCTCAATAAGATATTTACAGCAGGTTTTACAACCAAAAGTTCAGGGATAGGAACAGGACTCGGTTTAGCCATTTGTACAAAGATAATAGAAAAACATAAAGGTGAAATTATTGTAAATAGTGAGGAAGGCAAGGGCAGCGAGTTCGTTATTACTATCTGTGGTGAGTAATAATTTATGAATTTTTTTTAACTATTTTTGCCAAATATTATTGAAAGACATTAATTATTTAAAAAACAAAAAGACTATTTTTTCAAAAAAAATATGCATGTTTAACACAAATGATAAAAAATATGTTATATTAATATTATAAAGTGTCAGTTTTACCCTTAAAGTAATTTAACCCGCAACTGCACTGAAATAAATATTTTGTTAATAAAAATTAATATAAGTAGGTAAAAAAGGCAATATTTTATTCTAAATATTTTTTATAAAAATATAAAGTGTAGTAGATTTAAAATATTGTGTGTCGGAGGAAAACTTAATGACAATTAGTGTGAACAGCAAGAAAAAACAAGTAAAAAAATCTTTTGAAGAATTATTGACAGATCTTAAAACAAGCAATTCAGAAAAAGTCAGATATAATGCTGCGCGCGTTCTCGGTGAAATGGGTGATTCAAAAGCCGTAGAACCGTTAATTGATGTTTTAAAACACGACAAAAACGGCTCCGTTAGACTTTATGCAGCCCGCGCTCTCGGTGAACTCGGAGATTCAAAAGCTACAGTACATTTGATTGAATCTTTGCGCGAAGACAGAAATGTTGATGTAAGAGTTCGTGCAGCACGTGCATTGGGACGTTTAGGCGGTGAAATTGTTGTTGAACCTCTTGTAGAAGCTCTTAATGATGAAAACCCGCAGGTTTGTATAACTGCAACTGATGCATTGATTGAAATCGGTGATGTCGCAACAGACGCGTTGATTGCTTCTTTAGACCACGAAAAAGTTAACGTAAGATGTGATGCAACAAGAGCATTAGGTGAAATCGGAAATAAAAAAGCCGTTGATAAAGTAATTAATATGCTTTATGACGAATGGGTCAATGTCAGAATTTATGCAGTAACATCACTCGGCAAACTTAATGATACAAAAGCAGTTCCGGCATTGATTGATGTTATGAAAAACCGTAATGAAAATGAACTTGTAAGAGCAGGTGCTGCAGCAGCTCTCGGTGTATTGCGAGATCAAAGAGCACTGCTTCCTTTAAGAGAATTGATTATGGAAGCTGAAGAACTCGGTGAACTTGAAGATACAGCATTAAAATCATTCAAGAAAATTATGGCAGCTAACTGGCAGTCAATTCCGGGTGCTACAGCTCAAAAGAAACCTGCAAATACTTTTGCATAAACTTTTCACTGAACAAAAAGGAAAAAACAAAACGGCTTTTAAATATAAAAAGCCGTTTTGTTTTACAATTTTTTTGCAAGCAACACATTAATTTTAAATGCATTATTTTATTTTTACAAAATTTATGCTAAACTTGTTTCATGACTGAGCGACTCAAAAAACTTACAGGTAAAAATAAAAATGATTATGAAGCAATTGCAAAAGATTTAGTCAACAAGCCTGACATTGAACTTTTCAAAGAACTTGTTGAAAATGACGATTTTTTGTTTGATTTTATAAAAAACAATGTTGCAGATAGAATTGCGAATCAGATTAATGAGTCAAATTATTTGAACCTCATAGAGTTTTTGAAATATTATTCGCCTTCTTATGAAGATGTTATTGTTTCAGCTTTTATAAAATACGCTGATGACGATTTGACGGATATCCTGCTTGACAAATTTGAAAACGGAACAACAGAAGAAAAAATTTATGCCGCAAAATATTTTGCCAAAATTCAGGATCCTCTGGCTCATGACTTGTTAAGAGAAAATGCATATGCAGACAATGATTATCTTGCACAAAACTGTGCCTCTGCCCTTGCAAACTGGCATGATATTGAAGCTTACAACCTAGCTATCACAAAACTGCACAGCGGAGATGATTTTGATGAACTTGCTGCTGTAAAATTTCTCTGTGCATATGGAAATAAAAATGCTGTTCCGGCAATTATTGATTCGATGAAACATTCCGCAATGCCTGAAAATATAGCAGGAGAAATTCCTTATCTTGAAAATCTGTTTGATTTACTTGATAATTCACGCGATGATGCACTACTTGTTATAAATTATATAATTAACGGACTGGGAGAAATTCTTCCATTATCCATTGTGTTTGACTTTGAACTGTTTGAAGTTTTTGAAAAATTAATTAACAATGACAATGACAGCAAATACGCTGTTACGATTTTAAATGCTAAAGAGAAATTTGATATTCTTACAGAAAATGATGAATACCTTTTTGATGAAGACAAAGACACAAAAAACGAAATTCTTGATATAAAAAAATTATTGAAAAGCGTTAATAAAAAAGATTTGGAAATATATGTTAATGAAGAATTAAAAGAGGACAGCCCCCTTGTATTTACAGCACTTGACTTTGCGACAGACATATTTGCAATCCGCGAACTTTTAAAATCAAATAATCAAACACTCATTTTGAAAACAGCCGAGGTTTTAAAAAGTTTAGGCAGTTTTGATGAGACAGCAAGAACCGTTGCTCTTTTAAAAGTTACCGATTTAAATATTAAAAATATAATCAGGGCGCTGTAGTATAATACTTTAAATTACAATATAATTTTTCAAAATATTCTCCTGAAACGATTTCGGAAGTTTATCAAATTCGTGAATATCAATCATAAACGGAATGTTACTTTCTGACAACAAATGTTTAAGCTCATAAAGATTTGCAATTTCCGAATTAAAATTTTTGACGACTAAATCCAAATCGCTTCCTTCATGGGCATCGCCTGTGAGCCTGCTTCCGTAAGCCCAGATTTCTGCCTTTGGGCAATATGATGCAAAAATATCTTTTAACATTTTAAGATGTTCGGGTTTTATAAAAAGTTTACTCATTTTCAATAACTTCTTTCAAATGCTTAACATCTTTCAAAAAATCATCAATCAAAAACAAAGTTTCTTCAGCAAAGGCTTTCCCGTAATCGTGAGCCGTATTATTTCTGTTATCTCTGTATTTAAACCATTGATTTACTTCATCTTCGGTTAATAATGAATGTTTCAAAGCTTCTCTGAATAAATCTTTGAATGTCAGCATATCAACAGATTTTTTGCTTGCAAAATAAGGAGTTAATTTTTTTCTTAACAATTTTCCGCTTTGTTCAAGCGTCATCTCAAAACTTTTTACAAGAGAATTCCTGTACATTTCATAGTCAATGGAACCTTCTTCTGCCGATTTTATACAGGAGTAAGATTTTTCAAGCGTTGCTATGCATTTTTCAAGATATTCGATGTTAAGCATAAACCCCTCCTAGAAATCTGCATGTTACACCTGCATTAATATATTTAGGACTTATGCAGATTTCGGTCCTCCCTCAAGGGGAGGACATTAAGTATTTTATATTTTTGCCAACTTTAAGTAATAATCATTTGCTCTTTCAAACTTATGAGCAGCATTAAATAATCTGCTTTCCTGTAACTGTGGAGCAAGAATTTGCAAGCCTATTGGCATACCGTCTTTGTCAAATCCCGCAGGCACGCTCAATCCCGGAATTCCTGCAAGGTTAGCCGAAATTGTTGCAATATCTGTCAAATACATTGCTAAAGGATCAGATGCCTTTGCCCCCAGATCAAATGCAGTATTCGGACAAGTTGGCGAAATTAAAATATCAACTTTTTTGAAAGCTTCTTCAAAATCCTGTGTTACTAAAGCCCTCATCTGCTGCGCTTTTTTGTAATAAGCATCATAATAGCCGGATGATAAAGCATAAGTTCCAAGCATTATACGACGTTTAACTTCAGGTCCGAAACCTTCTGCACGTGTTTTTGTATACATTTCAAGAAGATTTTTAGCATCAGGAGTTCTATAACCGTATTTTACACCATCAAATCTTGCTAAATTTGAAGAGCATTCGGCCGTTGCTAATATATAATAAATCCCGATTGAATATTTCAATCTTGGCAGAGAAATTTCAACAATTTCACAACCGAGTTTTTTGTAATCTTCAATAGCTTTTTCAATGGCTTTTTGAACATCTTCAGACAAACCATCTGACATAAGTTCTTTTATAACCCCGATTTTCATACCCTTGATGTCATCATTAAGGTGAGCGGAATAATGTTCTACGGGCAGATTTAATGAAGTAGAATCTTTTGGATCATGCCCTGAAATAACTTCTAATAAATTTGCAGCATCTTCAACAGTTCTTGCAAAAGGTCCAATCTGATCTAAAGATGAAGCAAAAGCAATTAAACCGTATCTGGAAACACGTCCGTAAGTAGGTTTCATCCCTACAATACCGCAGAAAGATGCCGGAAGTCTGATAGAACCGCCTGTATCAGAGCCTAATGCCAATGTTGCTTCACAAGCTGCAACAGAAGCGGCAGATCCGCCTGATGAACCTCCGGGAACTTTGTTTAAATTCCAAGGGTTATGAACCTTTTTGAAAGCAGAGTTTTCGTTTGATGATCCCATTGCAAATTCGTCAAGGTTTGCTTTTCCTACAATCGGAACAAGATTATTTAATAATTTTTCGCTGATAGTTGCATTAAAAGGAGAAACAAAGTTTTCCAAAATTTTTGAAGAAGCCGTTGTCTTAGAGCCTTTCAAATTCATATTGTCTTTCAAAGCAAGCGGAATACCTGCAAGCAGCGGCAATTCTTCACCTTTTGCTATTTTTTCATCGGCTTTTTTTGCTGTCGCAAGCGCAATTTCTTTTGTTAGAGAGTTAAATGCACCTAATTTGCCGTCAACTTCTTCAATTCGTTCAAACGCCGCATTTGTTAATTCTACTGCTGAAATTTCTTTATTTTTTAAAGCTTTACTCTGTTCCGCTGCTGATTTTTTTAAAAGCTCGTTCATATTTTCTCCTTAAAGCTATTCATTTTTTTATAAAACCTTGGTCATTAGTGTTATTCCGGGACTCTAACCGAAAAATCTTAAAATCGGTTCAAAATAACAATAAACTTACAAAAAAAATTTTATGACAAAAATACCAGTTTAGCAAGTAAATAACATGATAATTCATAATTTCAAAATTATTTAGAACTTTTCAATGTCAATTTAGCATAATTTCGCAAAACTATATTTTCCATATCCCTATTCCCAAAATCAAATTTTTGTGATATAATCAGCATAAACTAAAAAACAATCAATTGCA
>CALVEO010000010.1 GCA_944326615.1 Candidatus Gastranaerophilales bacterium
GCATTGATTACGATTACGAAATCACCTGTATCAACGTTTGGTGTATATTCAGGTTTATTTTTTCCTCTTAAAATATTTGCTACTCTGGTAGCCAATCTGCCGAGGATTTCTCCTTCTGCATCGATTAAATACCATTTTCTTTCTACTTCAAGAGGTTTTGCTGAATATGTTTTCATGCTTAGTCTCCGTTGTTTATCCCTTTTCAGGGTTAATATGTTACTTCAATTAGTGTCAGTCCGTAGGGGCTGACTGTTTGTCCTGCTTTACGTCTGTCGCAGGCCTCTAAAACCTGTTTCATTTGTTCGGCAGGAAGATTATGCCCTTCTATTTCAAGAAGGGTTCCGACGATTGTCCTTACCATATTGTAGAGAAATCTGTTCCCTTTAATATCAATAATTACTTTATCGCCGTCTTTTTTACATTCGGCTTTTTCTATAAAACAGACTGTGCTCGGGTTCAGCGTACCGGAACTTTTGAAGCTTGAAAAATCATGTTCACCTAAAAGATAATTTAAGGCTTTTTGCATTCTTTCAATGTCTATGTCGAATTTAACACGCATCAAATCACCATCAAAAGCATTTTTACATTTACGGTTAATAAAAATGTATCTGTAATGTCTGCATTTCGCGGATTTTTGGGCGTGGAAATTATCATCGACACATCTCAAATTACTAACAGAGATATCTTTTGGGAGTATTTCGTTCAGCTGATAGACAAACTTTGAAGCAACAATCGGTTTGTCCGTATCAAAATGAACTGTCTGCCCTGTTGAATTGACTCCTCTGTCAGTTCTTCCGGAAAAGACTGTTTTAAATTGCCGGTTATTATTTTCGGTATCACCGAATATCAATGTACTGATTGCTTTTTCAAGTTCACCTTGTATGGTCGGAGTTTCGATTTCTTTGCCGTTTTTAAACTGTATCTGGCTTCCGGCATAATTCTTACCGATATACTGGACTTGAATTGCGTAACGCATAACGGCTTATACCAGTTGGATTAAAGCCATTTCTGATGCGTCGCCGCGTCTGGGTGGGAGTCTGAATATTCTGGTATATCCGCCCTGACGGTTTGAATATTTTTTGCCGATAATAACGAAAAGTTTTCTAAGAACTGTTTCTTCTGCTAATTTTTTATCGGCAGAAGGAGCTTCAAAAACTTCTCCTGTTGCCAAATCCATATATTTGCCGGTTTCTTTGTCAAAAATGAATTTAGCAGCCTGACGGCGAGCGTGAAGGTCGCCTCTTTTTGCAAGGGTGATAATTTCTTCAGCGTACGGCTTTAAAGCTTTTGCTCTAGCCATAGTTGTTTTGATTTCACCATGTACAAAAAGTTCTGTTGCTAAAGAGCGTAACAAAGCATCTCTTTGATCCTTTGCTTTTCCTAGCGTATGTTTTTTAGTTTGGTGTCTCATTTTTTTATCCTTTATTTTTATTTTTTGTAATTAATTTATCCTGTCTTGGATTATTGGCAACTCGAAACTTATCATTTCACTCCATAAATTTTTTTATAAAAATTTATTCCGTTACATTAAGTTTCTCGTTGGGACGTGCTGGGTTCGCTTTGTTGCCGCTCGCTGTTTTTTATTTACAATATTTCTAGTTTTAAATTCAGCGGCTCGCCCGAGCTCACGCGGCGCACTTGCCAAAATCCGCTACCCTACTTCTTCTTCGGTTTCAGGGTTTGGAGCCAAATCCAGACCGAAGTGGTGAAGTCTTTCTATTACTTCGTCAGAAGATTTTTTGCCGAAGTTTTTAATATTTAATAAATCATGTTCTGATTTTTTCAACAATTCAGCCATAGAATTTATGCTTGCACGTTTCAAGCAATTGTATGCTCTAACTGAAAGTTCCAATTCTTCAATAGTCATTGTAGGGGCATTTGAATCATCTTCAATTTTTTCTTCAACAGCCATTGAAGGAGCAACTACAGGCTGACCTGTAATTGATGCAATCTGCATAAAGTGATCAATCAAAAGATTTGAAGCCTGGCTTAAAGCATTTGTTACATCAATTGATCCGTTAGACCAAATTTCCAGAGTCAATTTGTCGAAATCAATAGAATCTCCTACACGTGTACTTTCTACATTGTAACTTACACGTTTGATAGGCATAAATGTTGCATCTATAGGAAGTACATCAATTGAAACGCCTTTAGAATCTCTTGGTACATCATGTGCAACATATCCTTTACCTGTTTCAACAACTATATCTGCGTGGAAACTTCCGCCATCTGCCACTGTGCATATTAACCAGTCAGGGTTAACTACCTTAACACCTGCAGGAAGCTGAATATCACTTGCGAGTACTGCACCCGGACGATCAACATCAATTCTTAAATGCTGAGGATCTTTGGAATCAGTTTTTACAACCAATCCTTTAAGGTTAAGCATTACATCGATAACATCTTCCAAAACACCGGGAATTGCAGTGTATTCGTGAGTTATACCTTCAATTCTTGTAGAAGTAACAGCTGTTCCTTCCAGACTTGAAAGAAGTACGCGTCTTAAAGAGTTACCGATTGTTGTACCAAACCCTTTTTCTAACGGCTCAATTACGAATTTTCCGTACTGTGATCCGTCAGAACTTGTTGTTGTATTAACACATTTAATTTTCAATTCCATATTTTTAAATCTCCTAGTTGTTGCTAACTAATCTTTGAGGGTAGGAAGCTAAGATGGTAAGAGGGTAGGCTGTTTTATAAAAGCATATCTTCCTATCTTCTTATCCTCCTATCTTCCATTATTTAGAATAGTACTCGATTACAAGTTGTTCTTTAAAGTCAGGGTCTAATTCTTCTCTTTCAGGAATTCTGTCGAAAGTGATTTTTAGAGCTTCTTTATCGATTGTCATCCATGCTGGAGCACATGCCATATCAATCATTTCAGTAACGCCTTTTAAAAATGCATTGCTTTTTGATCTGATTGTAATTACATCACCTGCTTTTACAAGGTATGATGGTATATCAACTTTTTTATCGTTAACAAGAACATGTCCATGGTTAACAATTTGTCTTGTTTGTTTACGTGTAATACCTAAACCTGCTCTATATAGAACATTGTCTAATCTTGATTCAAGAAGCTGTAAAAGAATTGTGCCTGTTACGCCTTTTCTTCTTGCTGCTTCTTTATAGTATCTTGCAAATTGTTTTTCGCTTACCAGATATGTAAATCTGATTTTTTGTTTTTCTGCTAAATGAATTGCATATTCAGAAAGTTTCTTTCTTACAGCGCCATGCTGGCCTGATGCTGTTTGTCTCATAGAAGAAGTAAGCTTTCTGTTTGACAAATCTTTAACTTTCTTATTTCTGAATAATTTGTTTGATGGTCCTGTGTATCTAGCCATTTTGTTATTTTCTCCTTTACTTTTGCAGGGCGTCTATGGTTTACTTTTTGGCTTATAAAGCAAGCCCCTGCACTACATTGATGATAAGAAGCTAAGATGGTAAGAGGGTAGGCTATTTAACTTAAAAGGCTTATCTTCCTGCCTTCCTATCTTCTTATCTTCTTACTAAACTCTACGTTTTTTAGGCGGGCGGCATCCGTTGTGCGGGATAGGAGTTACATCTTTAATCAATGTAATTTCCAAACCTGCTGCCTGAATTGCGCGGATTGCTGTTTCTCTGCCTGAACCCGGTCCTTTGATGTGTACTTCAACTTTTTTCATACCCTGGTCGATTGATTTTTTAGCCACAAGTTCTGCTGCAGATTGAGCTGCAAACGGTGTGCCTTTTCTTGCACCTTTGAAACCTGTTGCACCTGCTGTTGCCCAGGCAATAGCATTACCCTGAGTATCTGTTGAAGTTACGATTGTATTGTTGAATGTTGATTGAATGTGTACAACACCCTGCAATACGTTCTTTTTTTCTTTTTTCTTAGTTTTTACTGGTCTTGCCATTTTCTATTCCTTTATGTTACTTTTGTATATTTTATTAAAAGTGAATAAGTCAATAAGCGAATAGGTTAATAAGTTCATTTCGTTAAAAGGCTTATCTTCCTATCTTCTTATCTTCCTATCTTCTATTACACTGTTTTCTTCTTGGTGATTGCCAAACCTTTTTTACCGCGTCTTGTTCTTGCGTTTGTTTTAGTTCTCTGACCGCGGCATGGAAGGTTGCGTTTGTGTCTCAACCCTCTGTAAGAACCGATTTCCTGAAGACGTTTGATGTGTAAAGAAACTTCGCGACGCAAATCACCTTCGATGTGGTAGTTTGCAAGTTCGTTTCTTAACAATTTGATATCTTCATCTGTTAAATCGTCTGTTCTCAAATCCGGTGAGATTTTAGTAGCTTCAAGAATTTTTTTTGCTCTAGTCGGTCCTATACCGTAGATGTATGTTAATGCTACTTCCATTCTTTTGTTACGGGGTAAATCAACCCCTGAAATTCTTGCCATTTTAATTTTTCTCCTTTTCTTGGCTTTTGGTGCGGGTTAGGGTTTGTTATTTTTTACTTAGCACCTATTTAATCATTGCGGTACCTTTCATCATTTAACGCGATTTCCTTTATTTCCGCCCTTTTGTTGTTAGATTTTTTTGTGTATGAGGCTTAAATACTTCCTCACCATTGACCGTTTAAGTCCGTCAATTCAACTATATCACGATTGTTCTGATTTATTGCTTCACGCTGCACTGTCATTCGCTTCATTTTATTACATAAAATTTTCGCTCATTCCGTTTCGCGCTTTTTCGAGTTCGTTCACTTGCGTTCACTCCACTCTACGCAAAAATCAGCCTTGTCTTTGTTTATGTTTAGGGTTTTCACAAATTATTGCGATTCTGCCTTTTCTTTTGATACATTTGCATTTGTCGCACATTGGTTTTACTGATGATCTGACTTTCATTTTTTCTTTCCTTTTATTTTGTGTACATTAATTTTATTTTAGTCTGAATGTAATTCTTCCGCGGCTCAAATCGTATGGAGTCATTTCAACTTTCACTTTGTCGCCGGGTAAAATTCTTATGAAATTTTTTCTGATTTTGCCTGAAATGTGGGCTAAAATTTCGTGGTCATTTTCGAGTTTTACGCGAAACATTGCGTTAGGCATTGCCTCTAAAATGGTACCTTCTAATTCTATGACGTCTTTTGACATATTATCCTTTCAAATTCGGCTGTTCAGTATACACCTATTCAGGCGTTAATTTTATCTTACTTGGAAAATATTCAATTGCAAGGGGTTTGAACATGTTCAGCAAAAAAAATTATAAAAGATTGGCGTGAGTGTTTTTATAAAAACGGCACACTAACTATATTTACTTGCATCTTAAAAAATCTTTATTTAAGCAAGTTTTCACAAGTTTGTAAAATTTTCTTAATATTTTTAAAAACGTGTATTTTTAATTAAACATTTATTTACATCTTATTTTTTTATCCCAGCCTAATCCATCACAATGCAGATAATCCATATTCCCATTGTAAATTACCCAGGCTGTACAGCCATAACCATTGTATTCACCTGATGCTCCATGCACGCAGCTGGTATCAAACGATCGTGATGTATCTCCTTGATAACCGTATGGTTTTATCCCATTTTTTGTAATTATGAAAAAGAAAATATCATGTCCAACAGCATTCGGTCCTTTATCACCGTTTAAATCTACTGCTAAATCTCCGCATTTATTATCCTGAGAGCAAGATGTATTTGCATTTGTTTGCAGCCATGTTGATCTGATTACCGTACCATCATTGAACCACCAGAAACTTGTCAATGTATTGCTTAAAACAGATTTTTTATCCATTCCATATATTGTACGTGTCCATATTTCTGGCGTGATGACATTCCGATAAATTCGCCGTACCTTGCCCAAAAAGTATTAACACTTTTTGTTTTTTTGTCAATTTCTTCTTGAGTTGAAGAATCATCTTCTACAAAGGAATTTGACAGTCCCCATGAGTCTATGGTTCCATATTCTTCTTCAACAAGTCTTCCGGCATTTTCCATAACAGCATAAAACTTTTTAAGTTTTGTTGTGTATTCTTTTTCTCTGTATTTTTGGATTAGTGATGGCATAGTCATCGCGGCGACTATACCGATTATCCCAAGTGTTATCAATACTTCTGCGAGGGTAAATCCAGTTTGGTGTTTATCACTTTTTGTTGTTTGATTTAGTGCTTTTTGATAATGGATACTCTTTTTCATAAATACCTCTCTCTCAAAGTGAAAATTTATGTATATTTGAACATAATAATGTTCATATACACATTATTTAACATTTTTATATTTTTGTCAATAGTATAGGATTTATATATGAAGGATGAGAGACTGTTTCAGCTCGGACAAAAAATAAGATATGAACGATTGAAAAAAGGATTAAGCCAGGAAGATCTTGAAGAAAAATCTATGGTTTCGCGTAGAACTATAAGTGAAATAGAAAGAGGTAATGTTGATATCCGATATACAAATCTTTTGCAAATTGCCGAGGCCTTAAATATGACTTTATCAGAGCTGTTAAATTTTAAATTATAATTGTTAACTTTTTTTACGAGTTTTTTATTTTCTGAAATCTGATGGGAATAATATACTTAATATATATAGAGAGGTATATATTAAGGAGATGTTCTATGGCAATAAGAGTTGACGGAATAGAATCTGAAGATGAATTAAGAAAAGCGCAGGCAGCAGCTCAGGCGCAGGGAACATCTATTACAAATTATAACGATTGGGCGCAGATTTTGCAGGAATTTCAGGAAAACGGCATTGAATCAACAGGCTCTTATGCGGGAGACAGGGCTTTGATGCAGGAAATTCAATCCACAATGGAGCAGTATGCCGAACAAATTCAGGAGCAGGAAAAAATTCAGCAAAACACGCCTAAGAATACCGAAACCGAAAAAGTTCAGGAAGCAACAGCAACAGATAAAGATCAGGCAATAAAAGCAAATGTTGCAAATGCGACAAGTTCTGCGATTATGGCCGATTATATGAAGTATTATCATATGTTGATGTAATTTGAAAAGTGAATAAGTTAATAAGTGAATAGGAGAATAAGTCGTTTAATAAAGTAATTATCTTTAAAATTTAAAGAATATTGTTTTTGTAAAGAACTTATTCACAGATTCACTTATTTACCTATTCACTTTAAATTCCCAAACACTTTTACCCTATTAAACGGCCAGAAAAGTATAACTGCACGCCCGATAAATCTGTCTTCCGGCAAAAAACCCCACCATCTGCCGTCAAATGAGTTGCCTCTGTTATCCCCCATCATCAGATACTGGTGCTCCGGAATTATTACAGGGCCGCAAATCATATCTTTTGTGCAGGGTTTGTCATAGTATTCGCTTCTAATATAAGGCTCATCAAGCGGTTTGTCGTTAATGTAAACAGTGCTTTTTCCTTGTTTATTGGTTTTTATCTCGAATTTATCTCCAGGAGTCCCGATTACACGTTTAATATAAGCAACATCCTTGCAGAAAAAGCCTGTAAGACGCGAAAAAACTTTCCAGGGAGTATTTTTCAATTTTTCAAACGGCGGGTAAAATACCATAATATCTCCGCGTTTTGGGTGTGTATAAAATCTGGAAAATCTTTCAACAATAATTCTGTCCCCTTCTATTAATGTAGGACGCATTGAAGCTGACGGAATCCAGCGGATTTCTCCTATGAAAAATCTGATAATTATGACCATTACGACGACAAAGACGACTGTTTCAATAATTTCCCGCGTCATAGGGTTGATTTTAAGATAATTTTCTTTGATTTTTTTTATTAATTCTTTTATTTTATTCATTTGCAATAAGTTCCAAAAGCTCTTTCAAAGCTCTACTATACTTGTTATCTTCTAAAGTTTTTATTTCAAGTAAAGCTTTGTCAATGTAATTATTTAACAAAGTACGTGTTTTTTCAATACCGTTTTCACAACTTTCTACACTGCCTGCAAAAATTACGGGAGCTGTATAAATCCCTTCATTTATATCTGATTTTGTTGTTTTTATATTAACAATGTCATCTCTTATTTGAAAAGCTATGCCAAAGTTTCTGGCAAATTTAGAGCCATTTTTGGATGAATTTGCAAGCAATAAACTCCCGCAAAGAGCTGTTTCAAATAGTTTTGCCGTTTTTTGTTCTGTTTTTTCTATGTAATCTTCAAGTGTAGGAATTTTGAATTTATTTAACTGTTGGTTTATTTCTCCGTTTGTCATGGATTCCAGTGTATCTGAGAACATTGTGATGAGCTTTGCACAGTTAAGTTTTGCGAGAATGTTTAGTGCTTTTGAAAGCAGATAATCTCCTGTAATTACTGCAAGTTTGTTATCAAATTCGTTATTAATTGTTTTTACGTTTCTTCTTATCAAACTTTCATCAATTACATCATCGTGGATTAAGGATGCGTTGTGTACAAGTTCAATTGCAGTTTGGATTGAAATTTGTTTTTCGTCAATATTTATGCCGGCTGCTTTTAAGTATAAGAATGATAGAAGCGGTCTTATATGTTTTGAGGGGGCATTTAAAATTTCAAGAAGCTTTGATTTTAAAGGTACAATGAGACCAATATCTTTTGTAATTCCTTTTGAAACCTTGTCTATCTCCTCTTTTACAAGGCCTGAAATTTTAGAATATTTGTCATTAAAATTCATATAAAATATTCTAGCATAAAAATGAAGCTCAATAGTCTGTTCACATACAAATTGGTGTAAGTAAACATTATCCATAAGACAGAGAAAAATTCCTATTACACCATATTTTAATCTTGCAGCTTTATTATTTTAGCAATTTGAATACATCCGCAATAGATTTATTATAATCGGGCCTTAATATTCCTTTTTCAGTAATTATACCGGTAATCAGATTATGAGGTGTAACATCAAAACCAGGGTTTATCACATTTACATCCGGAGCACATATAATTTTTCCGTTTATATGCGTAACTTCCTCATGTGAACGTTCTTCTATAACGATTTCATCACCTGTTTTAATATTTACATCAATTGTAGATAAAGGAGCTGCGACATAAAAAGGTATATTATGGTATTTTGCAGCAATTGCGACAGTGTAAGTTCCTATTTTGTTTGCGGTATCGCCATTTGCGGCAATCCTGTCAGCTCCTACAACCACCATATTAATCATACCTTTTTTCATAAAATATGAACACATGCCGTCAGTAATCAAGGTGGTAGGAATTCCGTCCATTGTAAGTTCAAAAGTCGTAATTCTTGCACCCTGCTGGCGCGGACGTGTTTCATCCGCAAATACCTGAATTGTCGGATCATTTGCAAAAGCAGAACGGACAACGCCTAAAGCTGTTCCATAACCTACAGTAGCTAAAGCTCCGGCATTACAGTGAGTAAGTATTGAAGCGCCTTTTGGAACAACTGCTGCACCGTAATCGCCGATTTTTTTATTTATTGCAATATCTTCATCTTCCAATTTTATGGCATTTTGTTTAAGTTCTTCAATAATTCCTTTTATATCAGACTTTGAATTTTTAATCACTTCTTTTTGTTTTTCAACTGCCCACATCAAATTTACTGCGGTAGGCCGCGATGTTGTTATATAATCTACTTTATCTAAAAGTTTATTTACAAATTCATCACGAGAAAGGTGTTCTTTTTCCAGTTCCTGCGCGAATAAAACAACGCCATGCGCGCCTGCAACACCAATTGCCGGGGCGCCTCTTACAATCATATTTTTTATAGCGTCAAACATTTGCTGTCCGCCTGTTATATTTACATATTTAAATTCGTATGGTAAAAGAGTTTGATCAACCATTTTTGAGTAATTGCCAACCCACTCTATTGTTTTTATTTTTGAATGAAATTCTGCCATTTCTATCCCCTTTTTTACCTTATAATAATAAAAATAAATTTATACGTAAAGTAAAATTTCAATATAAATTAACATTAAATTGACTTACCGATATAATTATTTTAGTATAAAAAAAGAGGAAATGGAGTGGATATCTCCAGCTGTGCCGCAGCCGTAAAAGCCGGAACACTCAGAAAAATTTATTAACTGCGAGCATCAGTTAAATAAGTTATATTTTTCTTAAGTGTCCTCTAATGTGTAAAAGCTGGAGGATTTTTTAATGTCGCTTGGCGCTGTACAAACAAATAGTGCAAGAGTAGGAACCTGTCCGCATGGACTGCCGCTTGGAGCATGTCCGATATGTAACGGCATGGGCGGAGGCGGTATGAAAAAAGCTGATTTCTCGGCTAAGCCTGGCGAAATGAGCTGGAATGAATGTGCGGCTATCGGTGCATTTTTAAAAGCACAGCAAAATGCAAAGCTTCAACGCGCACAGGATGCTCAAAATTTTGCACAGAATGTTCAGGCCTTTCAAAATGCACTTATGAATTCAAGCCAGAAACTTGCAAATATCGCACAGTTTTTTTCTAACAATATGCCGCCAATAATTGCAAAACCGGTAAATTTTGTATTAAATACAGTCCTTGGAGGAATTTTAAGAACAATTGCAAATATTCCGGCAGCAATCTCTCAAACAATTCAAACATTACAACAAAAACTCGCAGATATCTCGGATAAATTAACCGCGATGCTAGGCGAATTTAAAGCATCTGTTGAGAAAAAAATATCAGAAGCTTTCAAAGATTTGAAAAAGAAAGTAAAATCGCTCTTTTCCATATTTCAGCCGATGGATGCTGATAACAATGACAAACAAATTGATGAAACAAAAAAAGCTTTTGAATTAAGGACATTTATACATGATTTATATAAAAAACTTACTCAAAACGAAAAGGATTTAGAAGAAAATGACAATAAGCCCGCTTAGAGACAGTGAAACTTTAAGACAGCAGAAAAATTTAACGACAACACAAAAGCGCGCAAATACCGAAACCAGAGAAGGCGTTCTGGTTAATAACTTTATAAACACTGATAAAGTCAACCTTGAAGATACATGCGATACGCTTGTTATCTCAAAAAGTTCCAAAATGCCATCAAGGCTTTATGAAAATAATAACCAGCCTGAAAAAAGTATTATTCCGATAAGTGCAGTTGCTGTTGGTGTTATGGGAATAATAGCTCTGCTTTCTGCTTTTGTAAAAAGAAATACGCGTATAAATCTTAAAATATCTGACGAAAAACGCCTCCCTGCAACAACAAGAAATGTTGCGCTGAATGAAGAAACACATCAGGCATTATACCAGATGATTCAAAGTCCTACAAGAAAAACCATTCATGCTGGCGTCGGAGTGCTGACCCTCAGTGCTATGGCATTCATGGGCAAAACATTTTTTGACGGGTTTAAAGACGTCTGGGTGAAAAAACGCGAAGCTGATATTCAAAAAAATATGCAGGAACAGCTTATCAGCATAGAAACCCAATCTTTTGCAGGGAAAATCCAGATTACAAGAAGTATGCTCTCAGAAAAAGCAAAAGAATTCAGTGAATATTTATCGGATGACAAAGAAAAAATTCTCCCAAATTTTGGTAAACATCTTAAATTTACAGGTAGAAACAAAGACAAAAAAGAAAATAACAGCATTGCATACTTCCTTCTCGGCGCAGGAACTGTTGGTGCAATTATAGGATTAGGATTTTTGTCCCTCAAAAATTTGAGCAAAAGCAAAAATATGCTTGAAAATTATGTAAATAACAGAAAAAATTTGATAAAAAATCTGGTAAAAAATTCTACTATGGAAACTAAAGAAAACGATAAAAAACTTCTTGAAGCATATTTTCAGTCAATTGACGCCGGGGAAGATACTATAAATAAATATCTAAAAGATTTGAAATGGAATAAAACCGATATTGATGAATTTTCTCAAAAGTTAATTAAAAAAGCAAAAACTTCAACCACAAAAGTTAATGAAACCATAGGCGGTGACGGAACTCCAAAACCAACATTTTATTCCCATGTGGATGATTACAGGGCATTTTTCTACAACTGGCTTTTAGATACCAATAACAAACAATTTAAACAGCTTTTCTTTGGAATTACAGGCCTGACGGCTTTAAGCTACGGCGGAAAACTTACAGGCGATGCTATAAAAGAAGTTCAGGTAAAAAAGATTAATGCACAGACAGAGGTAGATTTACAAAACCGCCTTGTCTCAACAGAGCTTAGAAATTTTAAATCAAAAAAAGAAGCAGCAATTCAGCCGCTTGTAGATGAATTTTACAAACAGGCGCAAAACGGCAAACCAAAAGAAGAATTAAAAGTAATTGCAGATAATATATTATTTGAAATTAAAAACGGACCGCCGTTTGTATATTCATAGAGGTGAAAATGTATAATTGTATTGCAGTACAACCTTATAATACTTTATGTCATTGTACAGATATCATTACTCCGCAGTCCGCCCGTAATGATATTTATTCGCCCTGCCTTCTGCCGGCAGGTAATAGAAATTACACAATTGTTGACAAAAACAAAGTAGACTGCTTTGTCTCGCAAAAAGAAGCTGCTTTACCTTATCTTTCAGATATTCTCGCGCATTCAAACAACGAAGCACAAATTGTCGAAACACTTTATATTGTTAATGAAATGCTTGATAAAGGGGTAAAAGGCATAGATAAAATGTATCCGGTTTTATCACGTTTCAATAATACAACATCGCCTAATATTCAAACATATCTTGCCGGAATTTACAGAAAAACTCAAATTCCTGACGCTTTCGGGCCGCTTGTTAAAATGTTAATTCAAAATTCTTTACATCCGCAAGCCTCTAATTTTGACCCGAATGAAGAAATCGGAGGGGCAATCCTTTCCTACATTTCAGACCGTTTTAGAAATCAGCCGCAAAAATAACATGTTACAAAATCTTAACATGATTTGTTACATGATTAAAGTTTTAAAAACCATGTGTCGATAACATGAATACTAGATACTAAGTAAACGAAAGGATGATCGACAGCAATGGGAATGGCAGCATCACAAGCTAGATTTCTTGGACTGACAGCCAGAAAAACCAATGTTGAATTTGAGGGTCAACAAATCAACCAGCAAAGAACAACATTGTCTAACCAGTCTGCTAACTACTACAACGATTTGTTGGGTATGTCAGTACCGGTTCCGCCGTCTGTCGATGATTACACAAAAACTGTGTATACCTTCCAGGATGGAGCTTTAACTAATCAAATAACAGCAATGATTGCCCAAAATGACGGAACATATACCGTAAGCTATTTGAGGCAATGGACCGATGATTTTTCTGTTGTAGGAGCTTCTACAAGTATTGTTAATACTAATGCAGACAGAAATATATTTAGAGTAGGAGCTACAACTCTAAGAAATATGAGCGATGTAATTACTTTTGATATAGACGGAACAACAGCTTACTATAACTATGCGGATAAAAAATATTATACTAATCCTGATTTTACAGGCACACCGATTGATAGTGAAGGCAAAACTGTTAAAGTAAACAGCGATGATGAATATTTAAAAGAATTAACTCCCGATCAGATAGCTCAATTACAAAAAGAAGAAGAACAATACATAGAATTACTTAATCAAAAATACGGAGCAAGCGACTATCTTGTCAGATATGTCAAAAATTCAACCACAGAAGAATATGAACCGTATTTCTATAAATTAACTGATTTACAAAATGCTATATATGACACAAATACAGGCAATTCACAGTCGAACATTAACTGCTACACAATAGGCAGCGAGACAAAAACTGAAGAAGTTAAAGCAGCTGGAGGATGCAGAATAGAAAAAGACAGTTCAGGACGTTATATTAATATAACTATTCCACAGTATGATGATGCCGGTAATCCTATTGAAGATACAGGTATTACTTATTCACTGACAACTACAACAGCAACCGATCAGGATGCTTACGAAGATGCAATGAATCAGTACGAGTATGAAAAATACGAATATGATCAGGCGATCCAAGAAATTAACTCTAAAATTGAAATTGTCCAATCACAGGATAAAAACCTTGAATTGAGGTTAAAACAGCTCGATACGGAACAGGATGCAATTTCAACAGAAATGGATGCTGTTCAAAAAGTTATCGAAAAAAATACAGAATCAACATTCAAAACATTCGGCTAGGAGCGTAGCCGCTCCACCCGCCACATAAAGTCCTAGCAAGACTTTAATGAAATAACTAAAGAAGGAGCGTAGCCGCTCTATCACAAAAATACAAAAAGACTTTAATAAAAAAAATTTTTCCTTTCCCTTTTTCCTATTGATTTTCCAACGACAAGCACACAGTTTGTCGTTTTTTTTGCATAAGGCAGCGTATTAAAGGTAGGATGTTAGATTAAAGGTATAACCTTTTATTAGGTGTATAAATTTATTTCTTGCCTTTTCCTGTTGTTGAGGGTGCGTATCATAAAGGCAAAAAGACAGGTCATTTTTTATAAACTATTTTGCCTACAATTTTCCCATCAATAGTTTTTATATCAGTATCACATTCTATGTCTGCCCAGTGTAGATTTTTTAGCACCTGAATTACAACGAGTTCGCGGGCTTTCATATCACAGTCAGAGATTTTTACAACGAATGCTTCTTCTGTTTTTGTATTTACAACAATACATAATCCGCCTGCGCCGACTTTTGCTACTATTCCTGTAGAATTTTCTATTATTTTTGTATCGGTTCTGTCTTCTCCGCCTATAAGGTATGGATGATTAAGAAATGCATTTTTAATTTTTTCATATTTTACACTGCAAAATAGATTTAAATATCCATTGAGCATATTTGTCAAAGGCATAGACATAATCGGAACACCGCAGCCATCTGTTGTTACAGGATATTCTTTTTGAATACAACATAAATTATATATTTTTTCTTTAATGGCTTTTTGAAGCGGATGTTCAGGCAAATAATATGTGTCTAAGTCCCAGTTTTTCATTTTGCATAAACCGAGCATCATAATATGTTTGCCGGAACAGTTATTTTGTAATATGTTTACAGGCGTTTTGTTTATAAGCATTTTTACCTGTTCTGTTTTAGAAAGCGGTTTATGAAGTCCGCATTTTAAATGGTTTTCATCAAGCCCGATTTTGTTAAGCAGTCTGCGTGCGGTATTGACATGAATTTCTTCTCCGGCATGAGATGCACAGCAAAGAGCAATTTCATCTTCAGTCATTTCGTAAAATTTATCCATTTCGTAATCTATAATCAGACTGGCCTGCAGAGGTTTGGCGCAGGATCTTAAGTAAAAAGGATAATTATTAGAGTCTCCAGTAAAATCAAATGCTCTTTTTTTATTAGACAGCACAATAAATCCGTAATGTTCCTCATCACACAAACCGTCTCTTATGCATTCCAATAATAATTCGGGGGTTATTCTATTGCGGGACATTTCTTTTTACCAGTTGTAAAAGCTGCAGGAGTTTATGTTTTAATTTTGTATTTTCATCTTTAAGATTAGCAATTTCTTCTTCAAATTTCTGGGTGTCATTTGTAAATGTTGTTTCCGGTTTCGGAACAGTATTGTAATCAAGTATGAAACGTTTTTGGGCTTCTTCTTTTAATATAAGAACAGCTTTCATATCACTTTCTTTTACAAAACCGAGTTCCACAAGAATTTCACCGAATTTTTTCGGCTGTCCTTTTTCAGCGGCATCTCTGTTTGCAAGTATTGCCTGCTGCAGCTGGTCAACAGTTAATACGCCTTTTTGTTTGAAGTATTCGCCTATTCTGAATTTCCCTGCTATAAAACCAGCCATTGCATGAATTTCTTTGGAATCAGGTACTTTGATAAAATTCTGTTCAAGACATAGTTCATAGTATTTTGAAACTTCTTCCATAGAAAGAAATGTATTAATTGAAATTTCAAGCATGCTGTATTCATTTGAGCAGGCTTGAAGAAAATTGTAGATATTATTATCAAGTCCGTACTTTCTTTCCATTAATTCCGTCTTGCCCTTAAAGGTCAGAGTCGGAACAAATGTACAGTATGTATCATTAGGATTATTTCTTAAAAAATCTTCACAATCATACTCTTGCATTTCTTTTGCAAGTCTGAGATAAATTGCCTGTTTAATCCACAATGGTACATTCAAAATTTTTTCAAGAAACAAATCAAAAATGTTTTTTTTCAAATCAACCTCTCAAAAAATATATAACTTCCATGTATTTTTTATTATAACATATAACATAATTAAATTCAAGTTTTGTTCTGATTTTTTAATTGTGCAGATTATTATGAAATATTACCCGAATGCAGGATTTATTTCTTCTGCTTTATGCTATTGATTTATAGGAATAAAAATTGTATTATGGAAGTATATTTTATAGGAGACTTTATATTTATGGAAAAAGAGATGAAGAAAAAGATTTCAATTGCGGTATTATCACTTATTGGTATAGTTACTACAATTAAGCTTGCTATTATTTATTATAACGCAAATTTTAATCCTTACGCATTATCAAGTTTTTGTTCAGTTAACGACTTTATAGACTGTGATGGAGTAGCAAAAACAATTGAATCACAGTTTTTTGGAATACCTTTAGCATACTGGGGGCTATTTTTATATTCTTTCATACTTATGCTTCTTTGTGCTCCCAAACTTAAAAACTATAAACTGCTAAAATTTTTGGAAGTTTTTAAAAATCCTTTAGACTATATAGCTTCGTTGGGATTGCTTGCTTTTATTATTTCTATGTCTCTGCTTTGCATAAGTTTGTTTGAAATAAAAAAATTGTGTGTGCTTTGTGCATTTACTTATATTTTAGATTTGTTAATTGCCTGTATTGCAACGGATTTCAAAAACGGCGGATTTATACATTCAGTAAAACAAAGTTTTAGAGATTTTCTTGATGCGGTTAAGGTTAAAAGCTATTTAATCGCTTTTATTATAGTAATGCTTGCTGCTGCAGGATTTTTGGCTTACACAGGTATAACTTATAAATTTACACCTCAGGTTAAAAGGCAGCTTGAATACCGGGAATTTTCGCATAAGAAAAATCAGTATGCCGTAAAAGGTAATATTTTAGGTGATAAAAATGCAAAAATAAAACTTTATATATTTTCTGACTATCAGTGTCCTATCTGTCCTGTGCATAATGTAATGATGCATAAACTTGTGAAAGAATTGAAAGGTATTCAAATAATTCACAGAAATCTTCCGCTGGACACCGACTGCAACCCTTATCTGCAGACTCCGTTCCATTACGGTTCTTGTGTTGATGCAAGATATGTTATTGCCGCAGGCAAACAGGGCAAATTATGGGATATGAATAATATTCTTTTTGAACATAAACCTCAGACCGAGGTAGAAATTTTGAGACTTGCCAAGCCGCTTGGACTTGATATTCAAAAGCTTCAAGAGGATGCAAACAGTCCTGAAACTATCAGGGAACTTAAAGAGGATATAGATTTTGCTCATAAACATGGCATAAATGGTACTCCTACTACTATGATAGGAAATGATATTTATGTAGGAGTCAGAAATTACAAAGAATTTAAAGAATTGGTGGAAAAACTTGGTGCAAAAAAAAGATAAAATAGTTTTGCATACTTGTTGTGCAATTTGTTCCGGATATCCTGTATCTTATTTGCAAGATGCGGGATATCAGGTATATTCGTATTTCTATAACCCTAATATTTTTCCGGAAGAAGAATATCTTAGACGTTTAAACGCGGAAAGGATTTTATGCTCTAATTTAGGATGTGAATTAATAGAGGCGGAATACGAAACAGATAAATACTATAATTTTGTTAAAGGGCTTGAAAATGAACCTGAAAAAGGAAAAAGATGCGATAAATGCTTTGAATTACGTCTTATCAAAACTGCAGAGTTTGCAAAATCCATGGAGATTAATAATTTTACAACATCTATAGTAATCAGCCCTCATAAAAGTTTTCAAAAATTAACATTAATAGGAGAAGAAATCGCGAAAAAATATAATTTAAATTATGTTGCAATAGATTTTAAAAAGAAAGACGGTTTTCTTAAAACTAATAAAATCTCGCGTGAATTGGGTTTATACAGACAGAATTACTGCGGATGTAAATTTAGTTTACGATAAATCATATATTTACACTATGATTATTTTATAAAATAGTATATAATAAGATAAAGGCTTGATTTATGCAAAAAAATTATTAAAAAGAGAGAAAAAGGATGTACGTATGAATAAGAAAATAGTTGTAACATTATCTTTACTTTTAGCACTTGGTTCAGCTTGTGCTTATGCGAAAAGTGTAGACCAGCTTCAGCCCTTGAATGGCGATGCTTCGAATTCTGCAGATAATTCTGCAGATGTTTCTGCCGATATGCTGGGCGGGAACAAAGTGTATTATCCGAACGCTAATATTAAAAGCGTTGTTGCAAAATATAAGGCCGGAAATTATACAGGATGCTTGCAGGAACTGTTTTCGCTTGTGAAAAAAGATCCTTCTAATGCTCTTGCTTATTATTATATGGCGATGGCTTATACTCATATTAACCTGAAAGACGAGGCAGTCGCTGCTTATGAAAAAGTAATTGCATTAAATCCGAATGAATATCTGGTTGATTATGCCGTTAAAGGCAGAGATTGTTTGACTGACGGACCGGCATGTCAGGCACAGCAGGCTCCTGAAGAAATGTCTGAACTTGATAAATTTATTAACGCTCCATACGGAAACGGTCTGTCCCCTGAATTAAATCAGGAAGTCGAACAAAAAGAACTTACAAATATTAAAGAAACAATTAACCAGAAAGAACAGCTTGAACAGAATGACATACAAAGAATAAAAGAATTTGACAAGAAAAAATTAGAAAATAATTACTCATCAGAACTGCAGACAAATGAAAAGATTGCACAGGTTAGTGATGAAGATGTTTTGAAGGCTATACAAACATTAAAAGATGCAGGCTTAAATCTTACTGTTCAATCCGAAAATCCTTATGCAGGTATGATGCAGTATCAGGATCCGAAAATGGCTGAGGTGAGCATGCTTCTGGGAAATAATAACAATAATAATGCTAACAGTATGATGAACATGCTTCCTATGCTTATGTCTCAGGCACAAAACGGTAAAAATGTTGATCCGAGATTAATGCAGGCTGTGATGATGAATTCTATGCTTCCTGATTTTACTTTTAATAACGATGACAACAGATACTAATTTTTATGAATTTAAATTATAAAAAAGCAAAAGAAAAATTGTTGACAGAATTGGATAAAGACTGTCAGCAATTTTTTATAAAAAAAGGGTATATGCTTGAAAATGCCTATTATGAACTTTTATCAGACAATCTTGAAAAAGCAAAAATATTATTTAATGCAATTAAAGATACAGATATTAGAGCGCATTGGGCATTATTTATGATATCAATGATTGATTCAGATATAAAAGAATACCCGTCTTATTTTGAATTGAGAAATTTTCTTGAGATAGATTTGAATATTTTATTACATTATTATAAAGGAGATTACGTTCAAAATATTATAAGATATGCAGATTTTATGTTTACGATTAATCCGGAAGTACACAAATTCATCGGGCGTGTATTTTATAATAACGGTTACCCTGAGCAGTGTATGTACTTTTTAGAGCGTGCAAAAAATTATTTTTTTCATGACCCTGAATTGCATTATCTTCTTGCTTATATTTATTATAAAAGTGAGAATTTTGTTAAATCTCAAAGAGCACTGGAAGATTGCCTCTATGTTTTGCCCGGTTACTTTCCGGCTGTGAATTTGCTAAAAAAGGTTAAGAGCAGGGTAAAATAAAATTTGTTAATAAAGATTGTTCGTGTTACACTAATTTTTGCCGGAATACTTATAGGAGAAAATTGCTATGATTATAATAATGGAGCGTAATGCTACTAAGGTTCAGATACAAAGAGTTATTGATTTTTTGAAAGATAACGGTTTTGATATCCGATTTAATCAAGGGCAGATACACAGTGTTATAGATGCTATCGGCGATAAAACAACTGTTACTCCGGGCAGGGTTTCGGCATTTGACGGTGTTAAAGAGGTTAAGATAATCAGAGAACCTTTTAGACTAGCATCTCGGGACAGAAAGCCTGATGATACTGTTATTGAATTTGCAAACGGTGTTAAAATAGGCGGGAACAACAAACCTGTGTCAATGGTCGGTCCATGTTCTGTTGAAGAGGATTATGACGGGCTTATAAAAGTTGCGCTTGCTGCAAAAGAAATGGGATGTGAATTTTTAAGAGGCGGTGCGTTTAAGCCAAGAACTTCTCCGTATGATTTTCAAGGTTACGGCGAAAAAGCTTTGAAATATTTGAAAAGAGCAAGTAAAGAAACAGGACTTTTGACTGTTTCCGAGGTTATGGATGCGTCGGATCTTGATATGATGTGTGAATACATTGATGTTTTGCAGATTGGTGCCCGAAACGTACAGAATTTTAAATTACTTCATGCTGTAGGCAGATGCAGAAAACCGGTAATTTTAAAACGTGGTCTTGCAAGTACAATAAGGGAATTTCTTCTTGCGGCCGAGCATATTATGTACAACGGCAATCCAAATGTTATTCTTTGTGAGCGCGGTATAAGAAGTTTTGACAGTGCTTTTACCCGTAATGTAATGGATATAGCTTCAATTCCTGTTATTAAAAAATATTCACATCTTCCAATAATTGTTGACCCCAGCCATGGTACGGGGCAGAGATATTTGATTGAACCAATGGCAAAGGCAGGGCTTGTTGTCGGCGCTGACGGTATTATGATAGAAGTTCATCATGACCCTGAAAATGCTCTGTCAGATGGCAAACAGAGTCTCCCTATACCGATGTTTAAAGAAGTTATGGGCAGGATTAACCAATTTAATAACAGATTACATTATGAAAAGACCTGTTTATCGGCAAATGTAAATTAGATAAAGTTGAAAAGTGCTAAATTGTATGCTATAATGAGTATGTAGCATACAATTTTTTTTAAAGGAGAGTTTATGAGAAGATTATTAAGAAATGTTAATCGGGGGGGGGGCACTCCCAGCTAGCAGAGAACAAGAAGTCGGGGAATCAAGTCGTTTACATTAATGTCATTGCGCATTTATTGCGCAATCTGGAATTTGTCCTAAAAAGATCGCGCAACAAGTGCGCGATGACAGGTCTTAATATTCAATCCAGCCTGCCTTCCTGCCATCTGAACTTCTGTTCTTCTGATAATGACCCTCTCCCCAGCCCTCCCCCGAGGGAGGGAGCATGTTCCCGTAAATCTTATCTAAGATCTAACAATTGTCATTGCGAGCGACAGAATGGAGCGTCGCAATCTCATAATATTTATATAAATAATGAGATTACTACGTCGAATGCTTCGCATTCTCCTCGTAATGACATAGAAAATTTATGCAACACCCAAGTAGTGGATGGAACGGCTACGTTCCCCCTACCCCAGGGGAGGGAAGCAGAAAAATCCACTTCACGTTTCACTCTTCACCCTTCACTTAAAAAACGCGCCGCGTTTACTCTCGCTGAAGGTGCTACGCACGTAGCCACCTCCGACAATATTCGTCGCGCTGCGTTCACTCTGGCTGAGGTTTTGATTACCTTAGGAATTATTGGGGTTGTCGCTGCTATGACGATGCCTTCTTTAATTCAAAAGCAAAAAGAAAAAGAATATGCCGCTAAACTTAAAAAATTCAACAGTATGATGAGTCAGGCTGTTATTATGGCTATCAATGAAGAAGGACCCATTGAAAATTGGGGGTTGATGCAATTCTCATCAAGTGCTGGCATGAGTGATGAAGAAATAGCGGATGCGAATGAATCAAGAAACAAGTTTTTTGAAATTTTATCTAAATATCTCAAAGTAGTAGAATACTGCCCGTATAATTCTACCTGTGAGGAATGGGATAGGCATTCGCTTGATGGAACGGCCTATGACAGTTTTCCTAAACGTATGGTGTTGGCTGATGGTACTATGATTAACGGAGTAACTATTCTTTCGCCGCAATGTAATAAAAATCTCGGAACTTCTACTTCTCTGCAGAATGTTTGCGGAGAATTCTTTGTCGACGTTAACGGAAAAAAAGGCCCCAATGCAACCGGTAAAGATGTATTTATGTTCTATTACACAAAATACGGGGTTACACCTGTTGGAACTAAAGAAGAAACAAATGCTACATTTGAGACTAAATGTAACCGAAAAATTGCAGATAAGCTAAACGGTTATGGATGTGCTGCATGGGTAATTTATAACGAAAATATGGATTATCTCCACTGTGATGATTTATCCTGGGATGGGAAAACCAGATGTAAATAATTTTGTAGTATAATTTCAGTATGCTTCAACGTCTGATAAGCTTACTGGATTGGATATACAAAAAGAAATGCTACTTTTGCAAAAGTTCAAAAGAAGCAGTAAAAATGTGCTCTAAATGCTATGAACAAATGGATTTTCTGCCTAAAAAAATTAACCGTATTGTCGAGGGTAAAAAAGTTTACTGCGCAGGTGTTTATACCAAAAATTTGCAAAAACTTATCAGAGGCTTGAAATACCACAACCAGAGAGATTTAGCTTACTATCTTGCAAAATTTATGGCAGAATATTTCTCAAAAATCACAGACAAAAAAGATTTTGAAGTTATCCCTGTTCCCATTTTTCCAAAACGTGAGAAGAGAAGAAAATATAACCACATGAACCTTGCCGGAGAAGAATTTTGTAAAATTACCGGAAATACGCTTAACACAAATCTTATTAAAAGAATTAAAGACACTAAACCGCAATACAAATTAAAACGAAACGAAAGGATGAAGAATCTTGAAAATGCCTTTGAAGTCGATAAAACAAATTACAAAGGGCAAACTTTGCTTTTAATCGATGACATTTGTACAACGGGGTCGACTTTTGAAGCGATGATTAAGGAGTTGAAAAGAAACGGCATAGATGATATTATATGCTTTGCGGCAACAACACCGTTTGAAGAATAAGATGATACTAAGTGAATTTTCAAAATATTTACAAAGCAGAAATAACGACATAACATCCGGTGTATCAACAGGAACAAAAATTTTGTGCGATTGGATTAAGCTTGTAATTTACAAAAATCCGAAAAATAATGTAGACAAAATTGTTCACAAAGAAATTATGCTTGCACAAAATTCATCGGGAGATTTCCTAATAGTCGGCAAATCAGAAAGCGGCCGAATTCTTGTTAAAGCGCTTTACAATTACGCGCTCAGCTATGAACACTACATAATGAGCAAGTGGCTTGAGGATAAAAAACCGCAGGATTTTGATGATAAAAAGTTATAGATATTTCTATATTGTAAATTGCCCTGTAGGAGAATTCCTTTTTTACATTTAAGAAAATACAATAATCTTAAATAAAAAAGGAGTTAAAATTATATGACAAACGCTATTTTTCAAACACCTGTCTGCAAATTAAAAGAACTGAACAATCTTTTTATTGAATTAACCGAAAAGAACTGCAACCAGCACTGCAGACATTGTTACATAGATTTTCCGCTCAGCAAAAACATAAAAGATTTTATACCAGTAGAAACAATTAAAAATGCAATAAATGATACCAAAAGTGAAAATATAGAATGTATTTACCTCACAGGTGCAGAGCCAATGACACATCCTGATTTTAACTCAATCTTAAGGCAATGTCTTAAACGCTCAAATGTATGTATTTTTACAAACGGTACATTTATAAATGAGAAAAAAGTCCGTTTTTTAAAACGTGTTGAAGATGAAGGCAGCTTTGAAATTATTTTTAAACTCAGCATAGATCATTACAATGAAGTAAAAAATGATGATATCAGAGGCAGAGGTGCCTACAGGCAAACATTACATGCTGTAAAAAGCCTTGTTAAATATGGTTTTAACCCAATATTGTGTATTACAAATTACTATAATGAAGAAAAGAATACGCTTTTAACAGAATTCAAAAAAATTTGTATGAAAGCAGGGCTTGAAGCAACAGATAGCAATTTTACAATTAATATTTACCATGACAAAAACAAAGTCTGCGCAGATTTTCCGGAACTTTCCTGGGAGAGTCTTGACTGTGAATACGGAAGAATACTCACGTCAAAGGGGATATATAGCTGCCCATTCCTTGCAAACGACAGCAGAGGCAGATGCGGCTCAGATTTTAAAGATTTCGCAAGACATAATACGCTTGAAACATCTTTCTGCTCAACATGTATTAAGAATAAAGAAAAACTGTTTGGTATAAATTATGAATTGTTTAAATAAAGCTTTATTGTGAAGCTTCAGGAGATACGCCGCCATCTGCAGGCTGTGGAGAAGGAACTGAACCGCCGCCTTCTGCATTTTCGGCCTGCTGTGCTGCCGCCTGGGCAGCCGCTTCTATAGCTGCACGTTCTTTAGCCGCAGTAGCTTCATCCTTTTGTGCGTACAATTTTACTGAAACATTTATAAGTAAAATTCTTTTATTTTTTTCATATGGTGTTATTTCAAAATTTTCAATATTTAAGAAATGCTCATGCTTATACAATTCTCTTAAGAAGTTTGCAAAACTGTCATAACTTGCAATCATTTCTGCCGTAAATCTGCATACATGATATTTATATGGAATAAATTTAACAAAATTATCATCTTTAGGGTCATAATCATATTTAACAGAGCGAACCTTAATCTTGTTTGTTCGCATTAACTGTAGAATTTCACCGAATTCATCAGAAATAGCGGCTTCTGTATCCAAACCTTCAGTTATAGGTTTGAAAAAGATATTTGCAACACTTTCGCTTTCTGCTTCCCTGCGTTCAGCATCAGCTTTCAATTCCGTAAGTTTTCTTTCAGCGTCAGCCAATGAAGCAGACTGAACCTTTTGATCTTCCTGAATTTGGATAATTCTCTGTACTTCAGGAACAATTTTAAAGAACATTGCAACAACTGAAATAAAAACAAGTACAAATATTCCTACAGCTATTTTAAATTTTTTCAAATATATATTAAATTTTTCCACTTTTATTCTCCTAGCAGTCTTACTTCCTGAAAATTAGACCTATTTTTTGTCTTTTTTATCATCACCCTTACCCTCGGCAGCCTGTTTAGCTTTTTCAGCCAGAGCTTTTTCAAGTCTGTTAAGCGCCGCTGTACTCATATTTGTAATTTCAAATTCATAAGCAGTCGGCTGATTTGGGTCAATTGTAACTGCCTCATCTACAGAATCACTTTTCATTTCGAGTTTATGAAGTCTAAGCTGGGTGCTTATCAATGAATCTTTCATATTCTTAAAGAATACATAAATATCTTCAACATTATCAGATTCACCTTTTATGTCGAAATTACCGTCATCGGCTGCTGTAAAATATGTAAGGAATACTTTTTTAGGCACAGCTTCTCCAAGAGCAGAATATCCCATAAGTTTTGAACGATTATTTGTCATTACTTTTTTAATTTCTGCATTTACATCAAAGTCATTTGCCCTGTTTTGTTCATCCTGAATACGTTTAATTTCAGCATTAGTCTGCTCAAGTTTCGCTTTCGTGTCATCAAGCTGTGTTTGTTTTTGCTGGGCAAACATTGGAATTGCTATAAAAGCAGCCAGAACAGGTGCAATAACAATTACAGCAATCAAAAGCGCAACATTCCTTGCAGCATTAGGAGAAATATCAAATTCATTGGCTCCTAAAACAACATGGACAGGTTCATTTGGATCTTCTTTAACTCCGCCTTCACCTGTACTTGATACCATAAAGTTAAATTTAACAGGCATAGCAATATTGCTGCCAACTGCAATACCAATAGCTTCCAGTGAAATTTTATGGGCGGTATCTTCCAAAATTTCCAAACTTACAGGCAAAACGTCCTGCTTTTTAAAACTGTTATTTTCAAGATAGTTAACAATGCTATCAGTCTGCAGTCTTTTTGCAAGAAGTTCCGCGCTGACCATATCAGTTTCCGAAATTATATATAAATAATTTGCAGGATAACTCATTAATGTTATTTGGGCTGATGCGTTAATTGCATTGTAAATTTCATCACCTTCAAAAGATTTAATTGCCAGCGGTTCATCATAATAATCAACAATTGTTTTACCGACCAGAGAACAAATAGAATATCCGCTCGGTGTAATAAGCATCAAATTCCAGGAAACATTATCCTTCATCTGTTCTTCTGCCAAGCCTGAAAATGCCAGAGCTTTTAATATAGATGTCAATGACATTTCTACACCGGCAAGAGTAATACCTAACTCTGTCAATGCATTTTTAATATCTTCTATAACATTTTTTTGAACAGCAGAATAAAAAAGTTTTCTTGAATCGCCTGCCTGCATATTGTTAGAATCACACCAGCTTACGACAGGTTCATATCTTTTAAAAATATATGACTGTTCAACTTCAGAAGTCAGAGCTTCTTGTATAGCGTCATCGCCAAGAAGTAATGGAAGTTCTTTGCTTCCTAATAGTACCATAGGCAAATTCAGCACTACATTACTTTTAAGGTTAATTTTTAATTCTTCAAACAGCTCGTTTACGGCGTTTTTAAAAGCTTCAATATCGGTAATCTCTCTTAAAGATTCGTTATATTCAAGAGGACGATATGCATAATTTTTTACGGTACGGCTCTGTATATCCAGCTGGATAAGTTCAAGGCCTACACCCGGAGTTACTGAAAGATATACTGTATCTTTGCTGCCTACACCTAATTGTGATAAAATATTTTCTAAACTCATAATATCTTTTCTTACTTATACTTATTTACTCACTTACATTTTTATTATACAATATATTTTATAAAGTTTGCAAATTTAACATAAATTTACATTAAATGGAGGACTCCTGTTATATGAATTACATAACCGAAGTAAATAAACTAAAAAAAGAAAAGAATGCTGTAGTACTGGCACATTGTTACCAAAATATAGAGATAGACCAAGTCGCTGATTATGTTGGAGACTCTCTTTATTTAAGCCAAATGGCTAAAAAAACTGATGCAGATATAATTATTTTTGCAGGAGTTTATTTCATGGCTCAAACAGCAAAAATTCTTAATCCAAATAAAAAAGTTATTATGCCAAATCTTAAAGCAGGCTGCGCAATGGCTGATATGATAAACTTACAACAATTAAGAGAATTTAAAAGCAAATACCCGAATATTCCGACAGTATGCTATATAAATTCAACAGCTGAAGTTAAATCAGAATGCGATATTTGTTGCACAAGTTCAAATGCTGTACAAATTGTAAAAAGCTTAAACGCTCCAAAAGTGTTATTTTTGCCTGATAAAAATCTCGGCAGATGGGTAGAAAAACAACTTGGAAATGTTGAAGTTATAACATACAACGGCTATTGCCCGGTTCATGCTAAATTTGACCCATTCAGCATACGAGAAACTGCATATGTATATCGGAATGCACTTGTAATCGCACACCCTGAATGTCCTGAAGACTTTTCTTCTCGAGCAGATTATGTCGGTAGCACCTCAGGAATTATGAATTTTGTTAAAAACAGCAATGAAAAACAATTTATTGTTGCAACAGAAAAAGGTGTGATTGACAGATTAAAACGCGATAATCCAAACAAACAATTCTATTACATTCATGATGTACCTTCAATTTGTCAAAGCATGAAATTAAATACCGTTTTGGATATTTATTACGCCTTGAAAAATGAAACTCCTGAAATCGAAGTTGATAAAGAAATTTCTGAAAAAGCTCTAAAATGTATTAACCGAATGCTTGAAGTCTCAAAATAGGAATAGGAAATGGATAATATAATTTTTGGTAAAAATGCAATAACAGAAGCTCTAATTAGTGGGGAACGAGAAATCAATAAGATTTTAATTTCCAAAAATATCCACTCTGATGCAAAATTAAACAAAATAAAAGAACTTGCAAAAGAACGTGATATTGTATTTCAATTTGTTGCAAAAGAAAAATTTCTTCCGTATGCAGAATTTAATCATCAGGGAATTATTGCACAAATTTCCCCGATAAAATATATGGATCTGGATGAATTTCTTGAGCAGCAGCATGACAATTCATCGCTTGTAATCCTTGACGGGATAGAGGATTCGCATAACCTCGGTGCAATAGTCAGAACTTGTGTATGTGCAGGAGTTTCAGGTATTATTATTCCTTCAAGACGCAGTGTACAGGTTAATGCCACTGTTGAAAAAACAAGCGCCGGAGCAATTAATCATATCCCGATTATAAAAGTTAACAGTCTTGTAAATGCCGTTCAAAAATTAAAAAATTCCGACTGGTGGGTAGTTGCCGCAGATGCAAATGCGGATGATAATTATTTTGATGTCGATTATAAAAACATGAATTTTGCACTTATTATGGGGGCAGAACATGCAGGAGTATCAAAATCGCTTCTCAAAGCATCAGACTTTATTGTAAAAATTCCGATGCTCAAAGAATTTAATTCACTAAATGTTTCAAATGCGCTGAGCGCAATTATTTTCGAAACTGTTAGACAAAAATTAAAAAATTGACTATAATAAATTTGTAAAGTGCAATAAAAAATTTTTCAATAAAATTGCACTACAGGAGAGAGAGATGAAAAAAGAACTAGAAAAATACGGCATATTAACAGATGATATTTCAGATGAAGATGTAAATTTCCATGAACTTGAAATCCCAGAAGATGATGAAGATGTTCTGGAATCTGTAGAAGATCCGAAAGTTCAGGAAAATCTCTCTACCGTAAATTCAGATGACAGCGTAAGAATTTACCTCCAGCAAATAGGAAAAATTCCGCTTCTGTCGGCAGAACAGGAACATGAACTTGCTAAAAAAATATATGAAGAGCATGACGATTTTTCTAAAAACCTCCTTGTAAATGCAAACCTAAGACTTGTGGTAAGTATTGCAAAGAAATATATAGGACGCGGACTTTCATTTCTTGATTTAATTCAGGAAGGGAATATGGGACTGATGAAAGCGGCAGGAAGGTTTGATTACACTAAAGGCTATAAATTTTCAACCTATGCAACATGGTGGATACAGCAGTCAATAAGCCGGGCAATCGCTGATAAAGCCAGAATTATAAGGCTTCCGATACACATGATAGAATCGCTTGGCAAAATTCGCCGCGCAACAATTGACTTAACAACAGAACTCGGACATACTCCCACAAAGCAGGAAATTGCCTACCGTCTCGGAGTCCCTGTAAATAAACTTACCCAAATAATAAAATCTGCCCAATCCACAATAAGTATGGAAACTCCTGCAAATTCATCTGAAGACTCTTCAAAAATCGCGGATTTTATTGTTGATGAAGCATCAATTACGCCTGACAGCAGAGTTTCACAGGAAAATTTGTTTGATGATATCAGAAAAATGCTAAATCAATTAAGCCCCAAAGAACGGGACGTTTTAATATTGCGTTACGGACTAGACAGCAACGGAAACAAAAAAACACTGGATGAGATAGGTTCCCAATACGGAGTTTCCCGCGAACGTATAAGACAAATCGAAAACAGAGCAATTGCAAAACTAAAAAAACTATGTAAAAATAAAAAGCTTGCTGTCGGATTGAAAAACTATTTTGGAGAATAAAAAGGAGATTAAAAAAATCTCCTTTTATATTAAGGCAGACACTCCCAGTATGTCTTAGAATCATCATCAGGGCAAATATTTTGTACGGCATAAGGAGTACACCCGAATCCGTTTGATAATTTTGTGCTTGTCCTGCTGCATTCTTTTGACCTTTCATAATAAACTCCATCATCAGGAGAAAAAGAATTTCCCTCATCATCTGTCTTATGAGCCAGTTCACTTGCAACGGCATCAAGTCTTGGTGAATAAGTCGATTTTATGACAAATATAAAAATGTCTTGTCCGTATGCGTTAGGACCTTTTTTAGGGCCGTTTGTATCAATCGTAAAAAACCAGCCGCCCGAATTTTTCATTCCGCCTACGGCACTACCGTCTGCCAGTATATGTGTAATATAACTTTGCGATTGGGTCGGTGTCGCGCCTTTAATAGGCTTTCTGGTATATCCTTTTATCTCAATGCTGGTTGGATAATAATCACGTTCTACAATTTGAATAGTATTTAATTTGTTGAAAATACTGACATAAAATTCATTATTATCAAAAGCAATAAAATTCGATGCCATAGATGGCACACCGTTTTCAGCAATTGCTAAATTAACAGCGTTATACAGATTTGCGTAACTCTTTTTAAAAGCTGTTTCAAGAACCTTTTGCCGATGTTTTGCAATCAATGAAGGCATAGTAAGTGCCGCCACCACACCTATAATTCCTAATGTAATCAAGACCTCCGCTAATGTAAACGCGCAGCGTTTACAAGGTGAATAAGAGAATAAGTGAATAGGTGAATAAGTTCGTTTCGAGGAATTAGTGTCATGCTGAACTTGTTTCAGCATCTTATAATTACTTACTTCCTCTCCTGTGGGAGAGGGTTGGGGTGAGGGCTGATTATTATATATAATTTGATTGTAGTTACTTATTCCTTCTCCCCTATGCGGCAGCGTAGCCGCTGCACCCGATACCTGGGTCTTGTATGAACTTGTTATATCACAACAAGAAGGTAGACTTCGACAATTAGAAAATAAGCCTTTTAACGTAAATAGCCTACCCTCATACCTTCTTATCTTCCTACCTTCCAAATAAAATCTTGCTGCTTTAGTGCGGTAGTACCTTTGTATCTTTTTAAATTCTACAAAATCGCAAACCTTTGTTATCCCTGACTTTGCGGGGGGGGGCGATTCTCAGCTCTTCTCTATTCATAGTTTATACCTCCTGACTATTAATCCCTTTGTATTTATTATTTACTATATTACACTTTTTGTCAATCCTTTAAAGCCAGATATTAAATTCTATTTGTTCTTTTTCAGGATTAATTTCTATTTCCTTTCCTCTAAAAGCCACTCCACAGTAGTTAAAAAATTGGGCTATTCTGTTTGATTTAAATTTTAAAATTTCAAATCCGTTGATAGACAGCGGATTTTCGATTACAACAACTTTGCCGTCTGCTGTTTTTGTTTGAAATTTTTTTAAATCAATCTGCGCATTATCATAGGCCCAGCCGTTATCGCTTACATAATCAACTGTTCCGTAGACTGGAGTTCCCTTTTTTATGTATAATTTACCGTTTTTATAAACATCTTTTGCTGTTTTGAATTTAATTTTGTCTCCGACTTCTATTTCGTCATAGCAGGTAGAAATTTTTTGTGCAGGGGTGATTTTTACGGGTGTATCTTCTGAGTTAATGTAGTCGCTGAAAAATATCGTAAGTTTTGTTTTATCAGGCTTTAGTATAACTTCTCCGCCCCGTATTATAACCGTAGCCGGTACAATTCCATTATCTGCAAGGGTTTGATATTTTTTATGTTCGCCGCCTTTTACATAAATTTGCCCGTTTAAAATTTTATCAGAGTTTTTGTATTTGAAATTATTGATAAGAATTGATGCTGGTTCACCTGCAAAACCGTTCGGTGTAAGTTCTTTTATAATACCGGTAATTCCTTCGCCGGTTTTGACATCTGTAAATTCAACAGTACTGCCTTCTTTTAGGTGTTTATCTCCTGTTGAAATTTTATTTACTGGCGTAATTGTAACAGGAATTTCCTCAGCATAAGAGGAAATTCCTATCATAAGTAAACTTATTAAAATTAATTTTTTTATCATTATAAATCACCCTGTTGTTTCATTCTGCGTTTTTTCTGTTTCAGCTGAAATTCAAGTATATCTTTTGACATCGCGTATTCAAAGTTTTTATATGAAGGAGTACGCGTAAGAGGTGAATTTAAATATTGCGGATATTTTACGTAAATGTATTTATACATTTCGATAAGTCTTTTAGAACCTTTCGGGTGAAGGTATGTGCATCCCCAATCCCAGATTGGCTCTCCGAAAATTTTGTTTCCCATTGTGATTGCGGCAATCGGGTCATAGCCGGCTTTTACCATATAATCAATACCATTTAAATCAGCTTTTTGTTCATATTTTTTTGAATTTGCTCCCATTGCCATATATTTAATCATACCGCCGTATGCATCAACAGAATGCGCAATTTCGTGAGAAAGTACATACGCAAGTTCGTCATCATTATCTATATACAGGAATGCGCCTGAATTTATTGTTACTGTTTTGTCGTAAAGATTTGCACTTGCATTCACTGATTTATTGTTGACAACAAATATCGGAACTCTTTTGGAAATTTTATTATCAAGCATGATTTTTTGGCCAACACTTAAAACTTTTTCTTCATCAATACCTTTTTTCTTCCAGAAATTCCCGAAATTAACCCCGCGGATTACGTAAACTTCTTCTGCAAAAGAGCATGCCCCGATTAACATGACTCCTAATAAAATTAATAACTTTTTCATAATATTTCCCCTTTACTTAATTACGTGTTAAATATTACTATATAAAATCAATTTTTGCAAGCGGATGTAAAACTTTTATAAGGAGATTTAATTTTGAATATTTCAATGTTATAATATGAAATAGAGAGATTCAGATTATTGGAGAGAAAAATATATGTGCGGAATAGTCGGATATGTAGGTAACAAATCTGTTGTTGATATATTATTAGACGGTCTGGAGCAGCTTGAATACAGGGGATATGATTCTTCAGGCATTGCTGTAATGTGCGAAGAAGATATCAAAGTTTATAAAGCTGTAGGCAAACTGCAGAATTTACGTGATAAATTAAATGGGCATGAAGCTGAATTCAATCATTCAACAATGGGTATCGGTCATATAAGATGGGCAACGCATGGCGCGCCGACACTGTTGAACGCACACCCGCACACCTGTAACTGCGGTAATCTTGTAGTAGTACATAACGGTATTATCGAGAATTATAAAGAATTACGCAAATCTCTTGAAGATGCCGGCTGTATTTTTAGATCACAAACAGATACGGAAACTATAGCACATCTTGTTGCCAGAAGATATGCAGAATGCAAGGATTTGACTGAAGCTGTAAGGCTTGCATCAGAAGAAATAGAAGGTGCTTATGCTCTTTGCGTTATGCATAATGATTGCAAAAACAAGCTCGTTATTACAAAACGCAATGCTCCGCTGCTTATAGGTATTGGAGACAGTGAATATTTTGCGGCATCTGACGTGCCTGCAATTATTAAGCATACAAATAAGGCTGTGTATCTTGAAGATAACCAGATAGCAACTTTAACTCCTGAAAGTATGGATATTATCGATGTTGAAAAAAATAAAATTTCTCCGAAAATTGAAGTTCTTCCCTGGGAACCTGTTGCGCTTAGTAAAATGGGATATAAGCATTTTATGCTTAAAGAAATTCATGAGCAGCCTGATGTTATAAGAAATATTCTTGTCGGGAGACTTCATGCTCCTGATGAAGAAATTATTCTTAATGAAGTAAACCTTAATAAAGAAAGGCTTAGACATCTAAACCGCATTCAAATTATTGCATGCGGAACATCTTTGCATGCTGCAATGGTAGGGAAATACCTCATTGAAAGTTTTTGCGGAATTGCTGTTGATGTAGAAGCCTCAAGCGAATATATTTACAGAAAAACTGTTACGGATGAACATACACTTGTTATCGGGGTTTCCCAGTCAGGTGAAACAGCGGATACTTTAACTGCGATAAGGCAGGCTAAAGCCAAAGGTTCGCATATTTTAATTATTACAAACAGGCCTGACAGTGCAATGGCAAGAGAAGCAGACAGCCTTATCCCTGTTAATGCGGGAATTGAAGTTTCTGTTGCGGCTACAAAATCTTACATCGCACAGCTTATGGCATTTTATCTGTTGTCTTTATATATGGCTGAGGTTAAAGATTCAATTGCAGCTTCTACTTTGACTTCTTTGAAGGCTGAATTAATGATTCTTCCGCAAAAAATTGAACAAATTCTTGCGCACAAAGAAAATATTCAGACTGTTGCAAGAGCGTATGCAAATACAAAAGATTTTATTTATATTGCAAGAGGCATAAATTATCCGACAGCTCTGGAAGGGGCTTTGAAACTCAAAGAAATAAGCTATATTAATGCAACAGGTTATCCTGCAGGTGAATTAAAACATGGACCTATTGCAATGTTGGATGAAACAATGCCTGTTTTATCAATTTTGATGAACGGATCGGTTTATGACAAGCTTCTTTCAAACAGCGAGGAGGCAAAGGCAAGAAACGCAAGAATGATTGCTCTGACAAATTCTAAAGATGAAAAATTGAATGATTTGTTTGAACACATAATAAGAGTTCCGGATGTTCAGGAATTGTTCTCGCCGATAATTGCCGTTATACCTTTGCAGTTAATAGCTTATTATATCGCAGAATTTTTAGGCAAAGATGTTGACCAGCCGAGAAACCTTGCAAAATCGGTTACGGTAGAATAGATATTGTGTTCAGCACGTATTTTATTGTTAATATATTTTAATCTGTTTTATTTTAATAGCAATTATTATAAATAATTTTTGTTTATATATAAAACAGGGGAAAATAAATATATGAGTAATATTGTTGCAACGGGGATTAAATTCGCCGCTAAAAGTCTTGATAAACAAGCAAAAGCTTTTTATAAGTATCGAGCAAATTTGACAAGTCAAAATATTTTAAATTACTACAAACAATGTGATAAGCCTCTTTCTGAATAGGCTTTAGAAACAAGGGACAAGTTTACCGGAACTATGAAGGCTTATAATGTCGCGCCTGAAATATTAAAGGAATTACAAAATGCAAAAACTGTCGGAGAATTACAGAGTGCAATTTTTAATTTTCAAAATGTTTATAGAAGTAAAACAATTGTGCCTTGTTTAACAAAGTTCAAGCGTGATAAAAAATCTTTCCCTTTAGAGTTGGAACAAGAATTTTATCATAAAAAGAATTTCATGGATGATTGTGTAAGATGGCTGCATGCATTATTCGCCGCTCCTTCAAGAAATCCTGAAGTTGTAAAAATTGAAGAGATTTTAAGAAATCAATATGGAGTTAAACTTGCTCTGCTCGGAAATGATTTGCCTAATGCTCAAAAAATCTTGAAAGCAGTTCAAATCGCAAAATCAAAAGGAGTGAAAATCCCTGAGGAGTTTATTGTTTCGCATTATAAAACATGCGGAGAACACCTTAGAACATCAATGGGGAGTGCTGATACAGTTATAATACCTTCTTCATTAATAAGCAATTTAGCTGGAAATATGCAGAAAAAGATGAATTTAGGTAAAAAAAATTTAGATGTATGGAAAAATTGGATTAATTCATGTGGATTTTCTGGTTTTCAATCTACAAAACTTGATTGTCATATGGCATTGCATGAGATATACCATTCTGAACATTTACCGTTTATGGCTTTTAAAATGAAAAAAATTCCTGCAAAATATCGTTCGACTATAGAGCATCTGTCTGGTTATGCTGCTTTAAGGGATAATTGTGCTCATGAAGTTTTTACAGAATTAAATACTAAAAATGCAGTTTCTAAATTGACAGAAGAGGAAAAAGAATTGTTTAAATTTTTGGGCGGGGATTTGTAATTAATTAATATTAAATATTTTTTCAGCGTTCAAAGTTGTTATTTTATCAATTTCTTCAAAAGAAATTCCGCGCAGAGTTGCGATTTCCTGTGCAGCGTATTTTACATAAGCCGGATGGTTTTCTTTGCCTCTGAACGGTACAGGCGTAAGGTAGGGGGCGTCTGTTTCAAGCAGAAGTTTATCTAACGGAACTTCTTTTGCAACTTCTTTAACTTTTACTGCATTTTTGAATGTTACAACTCCGCCTATAGCAATATACCAGCCTTCTTTTACGCATTCTTTCATAAATTCTACACTTCCTGAAAAACAGTGCATAATGATTGTAGAGCCGTTATTGTGTTCTTTTAAAATGTCAAAAGTATCCTTGTGTGCTTCTCTATCATGTATTGATATGGGTAAATTAAGTTCGTTAGCAAGTTGTATCTGTTTTATGAATACTTCTTTTTGCAAATCGTTAAAACTCTTATCCCAGTAATAATCAAGTCCGATTTCTCCGATACCGACAATTTTTTTATTGTTAGAGTACTCTCTGATTTTTTCAGCCGTCTCATCTGTCCAATCTTTTGCTTCTGAGGGATGAATTCCTAAAAGCCCGTAAACATTATCATATTTCTTTACAATTTCATATACTGCATCAATGTCTGAAAGCGAAGCTGATGGAAGAATTATTTTTTCAACGCCGTTATCTTTTGCTTCTTTTATAATGTCACCAAGCGGCAATCCTTCAATCATATTTATGTGGGAATGCGTGTCTATCATAGAGTAATTATATAATGAAAAGTTTTTAATGTAAAAAAAAAACCTGATTTTCGAAAAAATCAGGTACAAAAATTTGTAGGGGAAAAATTAATTGGAGTTAAAATGTTAGATTAAGTGTAAAGCTTGTTTGTTTGCCATTGCAATGAAATTCATCTGGGCAAAAAGTAAATCCGATCTATCTTCAAACGGCTGATTATTATTGACTGTTACTTGATTTTCATAGATGTTTTTTAATTTGTCATCAATTTTTTTCAAATTTGCAACTGCCATTTTATGCCTCTCAATCTTCTTATTTATCGCTTGTGTATATATAAAGTATATACAAATTTTGAAATTTCAAAAAACACTTAACTTGTTACATTTCTTTACATAAGATTTAAAAAAGCAATAATTGTAAGTCTTTTGTTTTTATATTTATATAGGGGAAAATAGGAAAACTATGCTTGATAATAATTATCTAAATAATCAACAGGGACCAAAATTTCAGGCGGTAACACCGCAGCCTTCCACGCAGGCAGGTCAGCCTCAGGTTGCAATGCAGGCGGTTAATCCTGAACTTTTAAAGCAGAATGTTCAGGACAGTTATGTAGCAAATCGTCTTGGAGAAAATGCTGACGATCCAAAAACAATGCTTTATACAGGAGCTTTGGCTATACCTACATGGTTTGCTATATCAAAAGGTATGGATTATTATGCCGGCAAATCAAGAGGTGATTTTGAAAAAACAGTTCATCATAAAGTCGGACAATTTGGTGATGATATTACAAGTCATGTAAAAAACAGCGCATTTGGGAAATCAAGCTTTGCTCATTCTCTGAATAACGGATTTAATAATTTTAAAGGATTTTTAAAACGAAATTTTGTTGACAGATTTCGTATAACAAGGGCAATGGCATATACTCCTTCTAAGCCAGAGCTTGATATGGTAAAAGGTCAGGCAAACGGTATGTGCGGCATGCTGCTGTTTGATTACCCGCAGCAAGGCGAGCAGTTTGTAAAACCTCTTAAGTATATTGAAGATTTAGATTGTTATGGAGCTTCCAAAAAAGATATTAAAAAATGGAAAGCTTTAATGGATAAAGCTTCTACAGTTCAGGCTAAAAATGAAATATTACAGCGTGCAGAACTTGAAACTATATTGCAAAATTCAAGATTAAAGAGAACTCCTGCACAAATAGCTAAGGAAATCAGTGATTTTAAAACTCTTGGTGATGATGCCAAAATCGCAAAATTAAAAGATTTAAAAGCCTTTGAATGGGGCTATAAAGATTTTGCGGAAATGGAAGCGGTTCAAAAAAATATTCAGGAAAGAATGCCGAGAGTTATTGAAGCCAGCCATAATGCAAATAAAAAAATGTTTGCAAGAATATGGGGTACAAATCACAGCAAGTGGGGCAGAATTAGAACATGGCTATTTGGCCGTAATGTTTACGCATCCGAAACCGCCAATAAGCTTGCAGGATCATTAGGCAATGTTGATTTAAATGCAAAAGAAAACAAAGATCTCGCAGATGTTCTTAAGAAAACTGGTTTGGATAAGAAAATTCCAAAATCTGCGTTAGGTAAATTTTTCGCAAAATATAACAACCTTGTTCTTGAAGGAGCAACAAACAGGGTAGCAGGCGGTAAGTTTGTTGCCTTGATGCAGGCTGCATATCTGGCTGATGTTTTATATAAAACAGCTAAAACTGAAGGTGTAAGTGAAAAAGTTAAGACATTTGCAGAACGTTTCACAGAGATGATTGCCTTCTTCGTTGCAATGCCTCTTGCAATTCAGCTTATGCACAGAATTGGCGGACTGCAGTATGCCGGTATGACAAAAGAACAGGTTGAAGCATACAGAAAAGCTTTGAAACTTCACAATGATACTGCTATGGCAGGTTTGTTTAAAGATAAAGCTGCATGGAAAGCTTCTAGGGATAACTTGAAACAAATGCTAAATGCAGGAGTTAAAAATCCGATTACAAAACTGTTTAAACGTGCAGGCAGAATTGTAACAGTCGGTCTTGAGCAGATAAGGCCTTATGATAAGAAGGATATTGCAGATATTGCAAAAGACGGAACAAAAACATATAGAAAAGGTATAATGAGCAAGATTAGAGATTTGTTCAGACATCCGAAATTTGGAATGAAACAAATGACAGGCTATCCGATGAGGATTATTTTAGGTATGATGATAATTCTGCCGTTCTTAAGCAAAATTGCAGTAAAAGGATCTCATCTGATATTCGGCAAACCTAAAAATTCTCTCCTTGATGAAGGAAAAGAACCTGAAAAGCCTGCACAGCTCAATAATCAAACTCAGCTTCCGCCACAGCTTCAGCAGGCTGCACAACAACAGCAGACTAATATTCAAAATCAGCCGGTTCAAACTACGCTGAACAATTCACAGTCAAATTTGCTGAATAAATATAGAAACGGTAATTCCCAGACTCAAACAGCTCAATCAAGTAACAATATCCAAAATTCTCAAGAGCCTGTTAGAACTTATATCCCATCTCCTGTCGGTGTTCAGCTTCAGCAGGGCAATGAAGATCTGACGGCTGCTGATGCTGCTATGAGACGCGCAGATTCTGCAGAACAGCTTGCATTACAAACTTTAAAAATGAATTAAAATATAAAATAGTTTGTAATTTTGGAACTTATCTCGCAGTTTACACTAAAAATATGTCACACCTGAAATAAATTCAGGGCAGGCTCTGGACTTGTTTCAGGGTCTTACAATAAGATTCCGAAACAAGTTCACAATGATATCTGCCTGTTTCTTGAGAATATCGGGTGTAAACTGCGATACAAATCCCGTAATTTTTTACTTGCCCTGATTTTTCAAGCATGATATAATATACTCGGAGGGTTTTATGACTGCAACATTTGATTATAAGGGTTTTGCAAAAGATTTGACCAAACAGGCAGAAAGTGTTATGCCTGAAGATATTGCATTAAAGCATAAAAAAGAGTTTCTTGACAGAATTTATGATTTCACATACATTGCCGGAGAAGCATTTTCTAATGATGATACTATTGAAGATTCTGAAACGGCAAAAGTTTTGACACAGATGATTTCAGAATGGACATTTCATAAATATGTTGATTTATTACGTTCAGACATTCCTGATATGTACCATGAAAGTATTTTGCAAAAAGTTGCTTATGTTGCCTTTGAAATGGGTAAGGAATCTGAATTTAGCAAACTGACTCAGGAACAGATGCTTACTCTTGTTGAACAGCATACAAAGAAAGCTTATGATAAAGCTTGTAAAAAACTGTTTGAAAATGGACAAATTTCGCAGGAAGCTTATGAAAAAGCTTTAAATCTTTCTAATGTAGATGACTATTCAAGCAAACTTGTTCACAATGTCAAAATTGTGAAAAAAACTAAATCAACCCTTCCTTACACTATTATTGCTTTAATATTGGGTATTTTAACTGTAGTATTAAATATTGTATATGCAGGAGCTCCTGATTTAATACTTATAGATACAATAATGCTTGTTCTTTTATCAATATATGTCGGTATTTATATAGGAGCACAAATTTTCGGGAAATAACTCCCCATTAAGGCAGTCTTGAATTTGATATATAATATGTTATAATATAATTAGCTCTGTACAGGTGCTCATTTTGTTCCTACATTTATTTTAAAAGGGAGAATTGACTCTGTCAGGATGTGAAGTATACCCGCCGATCTTTTTATCGCCAGCGGGAAACGGATAATCCGAGGCGTTCACCCACCTGCGAGACCACGCAGGCAACAAAATCACATCTGTATAGGGCTTTTTATTTTAGTTTTCTAAAGGACACAGGCTAAAATCATCAGTAAGATTGTACCAATCTGCATCGCGGTTGCCATGTTCTGGGAAAACTTGTTTGAGTCGTATCTGCTTGCTGTTTTTTGAGCCTTGTAAGCACTTGAAATACGTCTCAAACGATCCTCCTGTGTGTCTGAATCAAATGTTGTTCCAAACATTGTTGATTCAAGACGGGCTAATCTGTTATTTATGTCATCATTGTTAAATGACTGTCTTAATATCGATTTTTCAACAGAGGCAAGATTTACTTTTTCAGGCTTTTTATTTCGTGTATTATACGCATCATAGTCAAATTCCGGCGGTTCGTATCCGCTCAAACTGTAATCCTTATCAAGCGGAATTGAGCCTTCATCCTCTGCAATTTTATTTTCCATAAGAGAGGAAGGTTTAATTTTTGCCTGTAGTCTTTCTACGCGTGATGAAAACGCATCATTTTCAAATGTCTGCCCGAGAGCTTCTTTTTCAAGTTTTGCAAGCCTGCTGTTCAAATCCTGATTTTTGAATTCCTGCTTAAATATTTGTTTTTCAAGTTCGTTAACAGACGGATAATCAACATTAGCACCTGCAGGCGGCATTTTTTCTTCTGCTATTTTGTCGTTATATTTGTATTCGTCTTCGGCAAAAGTATCTTCTTTGGGCGTGATTTCCTGTCCTATTAAATCGGCAGACATATCTTTTTTTAAGGAAGCTATACGTTCGTTAACCGATTTATTTGGCTTGCTTTGTCCGTAAACACTTTCTTCAATTCTTGAAAGTCTTGAAGCGTCATCTGCTGTTGTATATGTAAAACCGTATAAAGAATTTTCCAGATTATCAAGTATTGCTCCATACTGGCTTGCAATACAAGGGTTAGAGATAATCAAAAAACTAAATATTAATATAAATTTTTTCATAGCCGTAAACTCCTTAAAGACAGGATAAGGGTGAACGTTATGAAAAACTATTCAACACAGTCGGGATTTGAAAAAGTTTATATTTCAATAAAAAATCGTAGAACTTAAGCACTACGATTTTTTTTTATTGGTATAAAGTATTAAATTTAAGATTAATGTTTTAATTTTCTCAAAGCTTCCAATTCGTCCTGGAAAGGTGAAATGCGTGTTAATTTTTCTATAATTCCCGGAAGTTTTTCACAAACATAATCGATTTCTGCTTCTGTTGTAAATTTGCTCAGAGAAAATCTTATGCTTCCATGTATTGCAGTGAACGGAACGTTCATGGCTCTTAATACATGGCTTGGCTCTAGTGAACCTGATGTGCAGGCACTGCCTGAACTTGCACAAATACCTAAATCACTCAGGTGAAGAAGAATTAATTCTCCCTCAATATATTCAAAACCTATGTTTGTCGTATTCGGAACCCTGTTTACGATACCTGTGTTTAATCTTGCATTGAATACGTTTTTAACGATATTTTTTTCGAGCTTATCACGCAGTCTTTTAACTTCCGTTGCCTCGTATTTCAAATGGTCTTGAGCAAGTTCTGCCGCTTTTGCCATACCGACAATATAGGGTACATTTTCAGTTCCGGCACGTTTGCCGCGTTCTTGGTGCCCGCCGATAATCAGAGGGGTTATAAGCGTTTTAGAATTTACGTATAAAGCACCGATACCTTTCGGGGCGTGGAATTTATGTCCTGAAATTCCCATTAAATCAACTCCGAGAGCCTGAACATCAATAGGAATTTTGCCTGATACCTGAACTGCATCTACAAAGAATTTTGTTTCCTTATTTTTTGATTTTATAATTTCAGATATTTTTTCAATCGGGAAAATTACACCTGTTTCGTTGTTTGCATACATTATTGAAACAAGTGCGGTATCATCATTAATAGCATCTTCAAGTTGTGCCAGATCAAGTTCACCGTTTGAGTTTACTCCGATATAATCAACGTTGTATCCTTCTTTTTCAAGAGTCTGATAGAGGTTTAAAACGCAGGGGTGCTCAACTTTTGTTGTTATAATATGTCTTTTGTTTTTATTCATGTTCAAAACACCGCGGATTGCTGTGTTTGCACTTTCAGAACCGCAGGAAGTGAAGATGATTTCTTTTTCATCTTTTGCGTTAAAAAAGTCTTTCATAACCCCGCGTGCTTCTTTTACTGCATGGTTGGAACGCTTTGCAAATTCGTAAACGCTTGAAGGGTTTGCATATTCTTCTTTTAAAAAGGGGAGCATAGCATCTAATACTTGAGGATCAACTTTTGTTGTTGCGTTATTATCTAAATATATTAAACTCATTTTTATACCTCTACAACTTCAATATTAGCATCAACTGTATCTCTCAAAGTTTTTTCTACAAATGCTTTAAGAGTAAGATGCGAATTTTTGCATCCCGAACATTTTCCGCGCAGTTTTACCATAACTTTATTGCCGTCAATATCGACTAAAGTTATGTCTCCTCCGTCTTTTCTCAATTCATTTGAAATTTGATTTTCTATAACGTTGTTTATTTTCAAAATCTTTTGAGCAGGGCTGAGAGTCGATGCTGTCTTTTCTTCCTGTTCTTCTTTTTTATAGTAAGTGTCAATAATATCCTGAATTAAACCTTTGCATTTACCGCAGGCGCCGCCTGCTTTTGTATAATTTGTAATTTCTTCAACGGTTTTAAGTCCGTTTATTTTTATTGCATCCCAGATAACATTTTCAGTTATGCCAAAGCAGGTGCAGACAATTTTTTCTCTTTTCTGGTTTGCTGCTTCTTCGTTTCTTATGTCATCGAGGTCAGTGTAATCATCGTAATTTTTTAAAGCATCTTCTAGTGCTTCATATCCCATAACAGAACAGTGCATTTTCTCCGGCGGAAGTCCGCCCAATTGGTCTGCAATATCTTTGTTTGTAATTTTTTTTACTTCTTCAACAGGCTTTCCAATAATCATTTCAGTCAGAATACTTGAGCTTGCAACGGCAGAGCCGCATCCGAAAGTCTGGAATTTAGCATCCGTTACAATGCCGTTGTTAATTTTTAAATATATTTTTAAAGAATCTCCACATGCTAAAGAGCCTGCTTCGCCGATTGCATCGGCATTATCAATTTTTCCCACGTTTCTGGGGTTTCTGTAATGATCTATAACTTTATCCGAGTAATCCCACATAGTCTTTATCCTTATATTGTGTATGTAATCCCGAACTTGTTTCGGGATCTTATTGTAATTATATTTTATCCCAAAAACATCTGAGGGAATACATACTTAATATAAAATTAATTATTAATGATTATTTTTTTTAGATTTTCTTCAAGATATTTATATAGTTTATAGATCTTTTCATCTACTATTTCACTTCTGCTGCATTTTTGAAAATTTCCAACCCAGTCATCAGTGTTTATATCCCAGTTCATAATAATTTGATGAATTTGTTTATTATTTATACTTTTTATTTCTTTTGGTATGATTAGTATTAGTTCAAAAGGTTTACTTTTTCTGATTTTTTTTAGACTATTATACAAATTTTTAATATCATTACTATCCGGATAATTATCAATATTATCTGTTGAGTAAATAAAATAAATTTTTTGTTTAGTATTAACAATATTTTTAAAATTTGTTATTCTCTTTTCATATATTTTTTTTACATCCCGCAGCGTTTTTTCTGTCTCGTGATTATATTCTGCATTGAATGCTTTATTTATATATATTTGCTTTTTATTATCATATTCTATATTTTCAGTGTAATTTTTAAAATTCGTATTTATGCATTCTGTTATTTTTGACATATTCGTGTGAAAACATAAATCAAAAGGACAGCTTTTTTCTCCATAGATCTTAGGTGGTTTAAGTTTTGTTAGTGTAGTTATAACTCTTGGCAAGCAAAAATCTCCGAGTGATACGATTTTGTAGTTTAATGATTTGTAATAAAAATAATCAATAAATGAAAAATTTATTAAGAATTTGCGAATTTGCTTTCTTTTCGTTTTTGGAAAAATAAAGCATGTTATTAATTTGGCAAATAATTTCTTCATTTTTATTCCCCATAATTTTTGAAATTATTAATATATTCTTTTAAATATTATTTCTACTATTAAAAGGAATAAAAATCAATAAAATATTCTTGTAAGCTTGTTAAAATATATATTTTAATCGTTATTATAATTTATGAGAGATAAAAATGAACATTAAACAAAAATTAGGGGCAAGAATAAAAGAACTGCGAAAGCAAAATGGTTTTTCTCAGGAACGACTCGCTGAGATGATAGATATTTCCCAAAATTCACTCAGCAAAATTGAAATAGGAGAAAATTTCCTTTCTGCTGATACTTTGGAAAAATTGTTACAAGCGTTAAATATTAATGTCCAGCAGCTTTTTGATTTTGAACATTTGAAAAATAATAAAGAGTTATTAAATGATATTTATGAATATTTAAATAATTTAGATAATGATAAACTCGTAATAGTATACAAAATTATTCAATCTATAGCAAAACCGTAAGGTATAGTAGCCTTTTTGGCTGAATGAGATGCCGGAAAATTTTTTATTAAAGGCAAGTCTAAATCTTCAAAAATATAATCAATATTTTCACAGTCTAAAAAATCTCCGATAGCTATGGCTTTTGTGTTTTTTCTGATTTTTTCAATGTTGAATAACTGTGTAACCATTTTATCTATTTTATACGACGGCTCGTTCAAATCTTCCAGAAATAGTGTGAATTCAAAATCAGGTATAAAATCCTGCCCGCAAAGCGAAACAAGCGTTGATAAATTCCCGCCCCAGAATATTCCTTCATAATCAAATCTTCCTTCACTTACGGTTTCAAAAAACTTGTTAATTGTATATTCGCATAAATTTTCCTGTCCGAAGTCGCTTAAAATCATCGGGCCTGAAAAAGTTACAAGTCCGGCACGTTTTAAAAACATCGCGTTAAGTGCTGTAATATCTGAATATCCGCAGAAAATTTTCGGGTTTTGACGGATTAAATCATAGTTAATTTTATTTATAAGTCTTATTGCCCCGTAACCGCCGCGAAGACATATGATTGCATTAACATATTTATCCGCAAACATTTTATGAAGTGCGTCAAGTCTTTCTTCATCTGTTCCTGCAAGATATCTGTTTTTAGAATAGATATTTTCTGATAATTTTACCTTATAGCCTCTGTGTTCAAAAAACTCTATGGCTCGTTTAAGGTTTGTATCATCTTCCATTGCACCTGACGGCGCAAGTATTCCTATTGTATTGCCTTCGTTTAATAGCTGCGGTTTAATAATTTTCATATTTTTATTTTAGCATAAAATCAATACGGATAATCTTTTGGAAATTGCCATCCGTTCATCATAATTAATTGGGAACAGCAAGTTCCATCGCCGGTTTTTGAGCAGCTTGAAGCAATTTTATTATCTGTATACTCATAGCAATATGGTAATATACCTTTATCTTTAACTCTTGTGAATACAAAAATATCTTTACCATAAATGTTTGGTCCTTTGCTGCTGTTTATGTCAATATGAATTTGTGAATTGGTAGTATAATCATCATCTTCTCCTTTAGCAATTGATATTGAATAAAGAATTCCATCAGTCGTTATAAAAGGGATTCTGTAATTTGGATTTGAAAATATAAGAGAGCTTTGGTTTCCGTTTAGCAGTGTCCATGGATAAACACTTTGATAACCGCATTCATCATAAGATTTACAAATCTTTAATACATTAAAGTACGGTAACCAGTATTTTTGTAGATATTGTTCTGCTCCCAAGCCAAATCCTTCATCCCAATATTCATATTCCCCATTGTCAATTTCAGACATTTTT
>CALVEO010000011.1 GCA_944326615.1 Candidatus Gastranaerophilales bacterium
TGTAGAAGGTTTATATAACAGCGGTTTGATATCCGAGACTTTAAAAGACACAATTAAAGGTTTGCCTTACAATCAGGGAACAGGTTTTGGTGGCGATGCTTCAGTCGCAGTAACGACAGATTCTGGTAATCTTGATGATTTATGCAATTTTTTGGATGAAATAGGTGCTTCAATTGACATAACAATTGATGGAAGCATGGTTAATGGTGATAGAGCAAATATGCAGCTTATATGCGATCAGGCAAATGAAGATAAAAATATAAAAGCTGATTCAGGTTCAGGAACAGTAACTTCTTCATTTAATCTTTCTGATTTATTAAATGGTGATGCTTCTGTTGATCTTTATACATATAACAGAAAAGGGAAAAACCCTAATGATGATATGGCAAATGCCGCCCAGGCATTGCTTGAAGATATATTAAATCAAGCGGGCGAATATTTGGCGGAAGTATTTGATCTTGGGGATACGTATTCTCAGTCAGCACTGGAATATGCAATGGTATGCATAAAAAATTTATATACCCCTGTAGATGATTCAACAGGCGAATATTATAATGATTTTCATTCTGACATTGATCATTTTAACGGAGATGTAGGCTCCGAGACAAATGCTCCAAACTATATTGGCTGGGTAAATGATGCATATAAACGAGGTTTGGGATTAGGTCATAATCATAACAAAAACAGGGTAAGTATCAGTAATATGCTAAAAGCATATTTAACATTTTTTGCAGACTACATGAATGGCGTATCTACACTGGATGAAAACGGTAATGATCAATATTATGTTAATAAAGGCCAGATTAGTGGTTCAAGTTTGGTCACAGATGATTCATCCTATATTTATACTTGGTTAACTGGCACATCTGTATCAAGTGATGATCTTGCGCAGGCAACATTTTATGATACCTTATTTAACCAGATTTGCGCAAACGGGTGGACAGAAAACGACAATATAGATGACACCGAATATCTGCAGCAAATGCTTCAAAACGGCATGCTTTTTATTTCCAAAGCAAAAGATGACGGTTATTATTACCAGGGAAATTATGCAACAGATCCTTATATAAAAGAAATATCCGATGATACCCTTATAGCGCAGGCCGAAGCCAAATATACAACTGAAAAAGCGAAATTAAATTCCAAAGAAGAAACATTAGATATGAAGATGAAAAATCTGGATACAGAAATATCCTCTTTAACGACAGAATACGATACCGTAAAAAATACAATCTCCAAAAACATAGAAAAATCATTCAAAAGGTATAATGCTTAATGCTTGCTTTAAAATTTTGTTTTTTATTTAATAAAAATAAAAAGGCAGGTAAAATGAAAAAGATATTATTACTTATGGTTATTGCTGCGTCTTGTACATCTGCAATTGCTGTAGATTGGCAGCAGATTTATACAAATAGTGCAAATGTTAGTTTGTATATTGACAAAGATTCTGTAAAAAATATTAATCCTAATGAATATGTTTACGCTATAAAATATCGTGTTGCTTCTAATCCGCAGCAGGTTGCGTATATAAAGTCAAATTTTGATACTAACTATTTGGGTGTAATACAGTCAGGTTTGTTTGATGAAACAGCATACAGACCGCAGGCTGTTTTTGCAAATCCGAGGGTATTTATGAAACCTGTGATGAAGGATTCTTTTTTAAGTTTTGCCCACACATGGGTCTGTGACTTAACTTCTCCGCTCCAGCAAAAACAGGTTAAAAATGAAACTAATGTTCAAACATCGAAAACAACAAAACCCGAAAAAGTTAAACCTGTATTAAGAGGTGCAGACGGACGAAATATTAAATCCAATGCTTTAAATCAAGTTATAAATGAAAGCAAAGCAGAAAATATGAAAGAATATGTTTCTGTTACCGGTGCAAAACTCGCAAGCAACTGGCAGCCGCCAAAATCAGGACGTAATACACAGGCAATTGTAATTCTTGAAATCGGGGCTGACGGAAGTCTGCAAAATTATAAATTTGCAAAATCCTCTGGCGATAAGCTTACTGACAGATCAATAATGAGTGCAATTGAGCTTTCTGCTCCGTTTTTGAAGGTGCCGGAATTAAAGCATGGTGTTCAAAGCACTGATATACAATTTGTTTTTGAGTATAAATATTTCAGAAAGTCAGTTATATAGCACACAAAAAAATCCGAAAAATTAGTTTTTCGGATTTTTTTATAATAATTTCAAATAATTAAACAGCTTTTTGAACTTTGCCTGCTCTTAAACAAGAAGTGCAGACTTTAATTCTTTTAACAGTTCCGTTTACATTAACCTTTACTGATTGAAGGTTAGGTTCCTGAGTATGAACAATTTGTTTATGCGAGAATGTTAATTTCGCTGCTTTAATCGGTGCTTTACCGCATACATCACATTTTTTTGACATAATTTTTATTTCCTTTTCTAGCTAGTTTGTGTATTCTAATAATATATTAAAAATCTTAAAAATCAAGAAGCATGTTAAATTAAGTTAAGCCATTCTCCTAAACCCGCCAATTGTAACAATTTTATAAGGACTTGAATTAAATTTTACCTTATGATATATTTCACTTATTGAGAACAATTTATTTATTAGGGTATGGAAAGATGAAGAGTTCAACTATCAGAAGATCAAATCTATCTAAGGAAAAAATGGCTGTATTAGAGGCATTGTCCCAGTACAGACGAGATCAGTACGATAATTCTCCGGGTGTATATGTAAGACCTAATAAGGAAAGAGAATTAGATGTTTTGTGGCAGAATTTTAAAGTAAACCAGAAAAATGATAAATCTCCAAGTATATATCTTGCAGCAGGATTTATAGTCGGGGCTGTTGTAATGCTTATTCTAACAGTTATGATAAGTTTTTCTGCTAACGGGTTCAATTTTATAAAGGAAAAAGCTGCCTCATCACCTGCTCCGGCTAAAAAAGAAAAATTGAGTTTGAATTTTATTCCTTCTTCAACGGAACAGGCTGAGCCGGAAGCTGTCAATGAAACTTATACGGTTCAAAGCGGCGATACAATGGAAAGTATTTTAATCAGATTTTACGGCTCATACAGCAAGGAAAAGGAAGCTCTTGTTTTAAAAACAAACAATCTGACTAATCCAAACAAGCTCGGTATCGGACAGAAGTTGATAATTCCTGTTGAAGATAAGCAGGGTGAATAAATTTTAAAAAAAGATCGTTTTTAGAAACGGTCTTTTTTATTATTTATTATTTTGTGTATTTTCGTCCGGCAAGTTCATCAGGCAGAAACTGCTGTTTTATATCCGGCGCATCATGTGAATATATGTAGCCTATTCCAAAGCCGTAATTTTTTGCATCTTTGTAATGCGCATCTCTAAGGTGCATCGGAGGCGGAAAATCTTTTCCGGAATTAATATCATTTAGTGCCTGATCAATTGCCATAACTGTTTCATTGGATTTTGGCGCGCGTGCAACATAAATTACGGCCTGAGCAAGCGGAATTCTTCCTTCCGGAAGTCCAAGAAGTTCTACTGCTTTGTAGGCGTTTAGTGCGACATTTAGTGCATTTGGATCTGCATTACCGACATCTTCTGCCGAGCATGTTATGAGTCTTCTTGCAATAAATCTCGGATCTTCACCTGCTGCAATCATTTTGGCAAGATAATAAATTGCGGCATCTGGATCTGACCCTCTCAGGCTTTTTTGAAAAGCCGATGCGCAGTCGTAATGTTCCTGCTGTGAATATCTGGTATTACGTTTCTGGCATATTTCTTCAATAATTTTTACGGTTAAATTACGCCTGCCGTCTTTTAAGTCGCTTGCAAAATAGGCATTTTCAACAACATTCAGGGCATAGCGCGCATCTCCTCTTGCAAGATTTATTATAAAATCTATTGCTCCGGCTTCACAATCCATTGGAAGATAATTTTTTGCAAGGTAAGCGAACCCTTTTTTAATAATTTTATCCATGCTTTCATCATCAATGGAATTAAGTCTTACTACCTGTACTCTTGATAAAAGCGCCGGCACAACCTGAAAAGACGGATTTTCGGTTGTTGAGCCTATTAAAAACAATGTTCCGTTTTCAAGATGGGGTAAAAGCGCATCCTGTTGTGTTTTAGAGTATCTGTGGATTTCATCAATAAAAAGAATGGTTTTTGTGCCTGCTCTCAATGCTTCTTTTGCGCTTTCAACCGCATCTTTAATATCTTTGACACCTGAAGTTACGGCAGAAATTTCAATAAAATTAGCGCTTGTTTTTGTCGCAATAAGCCTTGCAAGTGTTGTTTTACCGCATCCGGGGGTTCCCCAGAATATCATTGAAAAAAGCCTGTTAGTTTTTAAAAGGTTAAGTATCGGGCTGTTTGGAGAAACAACATTGCTCTGCCCTAAAAATTCTTCAATAGTTTTAGGGCGCATAAGTTCTGCCAGCGGTATCTGCTTATTTTGATTTTCCAGTTCCGTAAATAGATTGTTCATAGTATAATTGTAACATGGTTCGGCAAAAGTGAGTGGTATAAAGTGAAAAGTTTTGTAATAAAAATATGTATTATTTTGTTTGTTATTTTTCTTGTCGGTATAACAATTCCCGTTAATAAAAAAATGTCCGATAATGAAGTTATATTCTGGACATTGCAAATGAGTGATTTTTCAGAATATATGAATAAAGTCATATCAGATTTTGAGGCAGAAAATCCTGATATAAAAATAAAATGGGTTGATGTGCCGTTTTCAGAAGGTGAAAAACGTACACTTGCATCTGTTTTGAGCGATAATCCTCCGGATTTGATTAATTTAAATCCTGATTTTTCAGCACTTCTTGCGCAAAGAGGCGCACTTTATGAGATTGATGAACAATACACCGGACAGTTTAATAAAGATATTATAAATTCTTTAAAGTATAACGGGAAATTGTATTCGCTGCCTTGGTATGCTACTTCTGCCGTAACAATTTATAATAAAAATCTCCTTTCAAAATCCGGTGCTGAACTGCCTGCAACTTTTGAGGATTTAGGCAAAATTGCCACCCTGATAAAAGAAAAAACCGGTGCTTATGTTTTGCTTCCGAATATTACGGAAAATGACACTATGCTCAGAATTTTGAACAAGTATGGCGTAACAGCTTTAAATATAAATTCCTCTCAATCAATTGAAGTTTTTGATTATTTTAAAAATCTTTATAAAAGCGGTTTAATTCCGAAAGAATCTGTTACCCAGACTCATCGTGAGGCGCTTGAAAAATATATGGCTGAACAAATAGTATTTTTTCAGGCCGGTGCGAATTTTTTAAATATGATTAAAGAAAACGCCCCATCTGCTTATAAAAATACTGATGTAGCCCCGCAAATTACAGGCAGACTCGGACAAAATGATTTTTCTCTTATGAATTTTGTAATTCCTCTGCGTGCAAAACATAAAAATGAAGCATTAAAGTTTGCCCTCTTTTTAACAAACTATGAAAATCAGCTTGAACTTGCAAAATTAACAAATGTTCTGGCTGTGAATGAAAAAACTTTGCATGATGATTTTTATACAAATTATGACAAAGGCGACTTAATGGCCAAAGCTCGTGTAATCAGCGCAAAGCAGCTTTATAGAATAGAACCGTCATTTAAAACAATGAAAGACCAGAAAGAAATTAATACAATTGTAAATTCGGCTGTTCAGCAAATCTTACTAAACAAAAACACCACCGGAAAAATTCTCGATGATGTTTCGGATAAAATAAATTTAATACTTTCTGACTAGCACCAGAACCCGCGTACGCCGAAGAAACTCGGTCCGCCGAACATAAATCCCGGCCCGCACCCGCAGCCTCCGCCGAAAAATCCGCCGCCAAACGGGCCGCATCCATATATAGATGAAGTCATGTAAGGATTAAATCCGCATCCGAAAATTCCGAAAGGCGAAGTTACCATTGACGCTCCGATAAGCCCCATTGTCCCTTGTGCATTTGCAACCGGATTGCCATAACCTGCTGCAGAGTTAACAGCATAGCCTAAATAACTTCCTGTATGTCGTCTTATATCTCTTGCTGCTTCGTTTCTTATAGCACCGTTCATAACGTTAAACCCAAAGTCCATAAGAGCATCGCCAACCGGAACACCATTATTTCTGGCATCGGCAAATCCGGCTGCGCTTCCAAGAATTGCATTGACATTACTTAGTGTGTATAAAGTATTATCTAAACCCATAATACCTCTCTTAATTATATACTTATGTATATATAAAGTATATTAATTTCAAAAAATTGCTTATTTATTATTGTTTTGTTAAGTATTGTAACGATTTTTTATTCAATAATTAAAGTTTTTGCCTGTAATTACCGATAAATACAATAAGGAAACAAAAAAAACGGAAAAAGGGATAACTGATATGGCAATTGGTTTTAATGCACAGTACAAATTAGGGATTGATACAACAACTTTAAAACAGGTTTCAAATGAAATTTTGAAACGTGCCGCAGAAAAAAACAGCCAGTATAATACAACATCAACAGGTACTGCATTTAGGATGCAGACTCTTGATATTGATTTGTATAAAGGAAATCTTGATGTTAATGTTGCACGTCAGGTTGCCATGAACAATTCAGGTTTGCAGATTCAGTTGAGTCAGGATGTATTGAAATCAATTCAATACTTAAATTCTCAGGCAGCGCAGAATATTCAGAAAAATGTTGAAGGTAAAATTACAGTAGCTTTGAATGAAGGCGTTGGAAATTCTCAAAAAACAGAAGCCTCTCCAAAATTTAACAGTATTGTAAGTTTGAGCACAGGCAAAGACAAAAACGGTTCAGCTCCTTCTTACAAAGGTGAATTTTTGTTTATCAAAAAAGACAAAGATAAAGAAGAAACAGCAGCAGTTTAATAAATAAAAAAATCCGGTTTTTCAAATCCGGATTTTTTATTTTTCATCTTCTTTTAATTCCCTTGCAAGATTATAAAACTCTTCTTCAAGTTCTTTTTCGGCATTTTCTTGTTTTTGCTCATCTTTATCATTCCGGGAATTTTTTTCACGTTCTTTTTGTTCTTCAAGAGCTTTTTTACGGGCGTTGATAACATTTGCAACATTCATCATGGCAAGAGAATTGAGAGTTGCACGAAGCTGGGCACTTCTGTCTGTATATTTCTGGCTTTCGGAATTTTCATCTTCATCTTCTCTTTTTTGCTGCGCGAAATATTCTCCGCCCTGCCCCATTTTATCATCCTGGGTTTTGGCGGCTGTTCCTGAAATATCTCCGCTTTTGAAATTAAAAGAGCCTCCGATTCCGAAGAATCCTGCTGACCTGTTATCGACCATACGTCTAACCCTCTGTTTATTTTTGTTCAATCTCTTATAATCCTAACAGATTGAATATTATATTAACTCATCTGAAAGGATTATTTTGCTAGCTGTTTAATAAAAATTTACAAAAAGATTAAAAATTTAAATTATTTGAATTGTTATCAGCGCCGAATATTGAAAAAAAAAGAAAAATATGTTATTATATATATAGATTACTGTAAAGGAAGAGGAAGGATATTAATGAGAAGATTTAAAGGTTTTACGCTCACTGAACTAATGATCGCTTTGGCTGTTATCGGTATTCTTGTTGCAGTTGTAACCCCTGCTATTATGAAGACAAGACCGAATAAAAATAAAATGATGGTTAAAAAGACATTCTATACAACAGAACAAATTGTCAGTACATTGATTAATGATGAAAGATTATACCCTGATATGCGTGATGTATGTGGGGAAGGGGTTGTACCCGGAGCTGACCCTAATGTTTATTGTGCTTACGGATTTGATTATGATGAATCTGTTACCTATGAAGGTGTCGAATATGAAGGTGATACAAAATTTGCAGAGTTGTTTAAAAGCAGATTGAATGTAAAAAGAGACTCTGCTGAAGATGATCTTGTATTTTATACAACGGATGGTGTAAAATGGGATTTGACAGAAACTAAGGGGGCTTGGAGTGCGGGTGCTGAGCCGGGAGATTTTAATACCGGCCGTATAGGCACTATTATAATTGATGTAAATGGCGATGAAGAACCTAATGCAAGACAGAGTGATAGTGATGAAGATAGTTTTGATACCTATCACATTCAGATTTTGTCAAACGGAAAGATGAGAATTGATCCTGCTGACAGCAGAGCTGTTGATTATGCTACAATCAATACATCAATCAGAGATACTGTTGAAGATTAATTAAAGTAATCGAATAATCGCGCCTGAATTTCAGGTGAGGAAAGTCCGTGCATTCAAGGACAAGCAGCCGGGGAAATCCCGGACGGCGTGAGCCGGTGGATAGGACCACAGAAATGTAGACTGCCGATGAACAGAAATGTTACAGGCGATGGTGCAACGGTGAGTTAAGAGCTTCACCGGCGGTATTGAAAAATACCGGCCAGGCAACCCCCTGCAGAATGCAAGATTAAATTGAAGGTTATAAAGGCTGTCCGCCAACTTCAGAAAAATCGCTAGAGATTGAAAGTAATTTCAATACAAGACAGATGATTATTTAGAAACAGAACACGGCTTATGAGTTACTTTATTTTATAAAAAAATATCCCTCGGGATATTTTTTATGAAAATTTTGCAATATATTCGTTAGTTTTTTTGCGTGTTTGCTCATCAACCGCAAAAATTTCATCTATTGATGGATTTTGGATTAAATCCTGCTCATCGCACATTTTTTTTGTGATTTCATAAATATTATAAAGCTTTATTTTCCCATCTAAAAATGCAAATACAGCTTCCTCATTTGCAGCATTCATGCAAACAGTTGCTGTTCCGCCAAGTCTTCCCATTTCATAAGCAAGTTTTACTGTCGGGAATTTGTCATAATCAGGTTTTTCAAAATCCAGCCTTGCAATTTCAGCAAAACTAAAACTTTTTGATTTTATTCCATCAAATCTTTCTGGATAAGTGATTGCATACTGTATAGGTATATGCATGCTAGGAAGCCCCAACTGTGCTATAACACTGCCGTCAACGTATTCTATTGCAGAATGTACGATGCTTTGCGGATGAACAATAACTTCTATATTATCATAATCGAAGCCGAATAAATGGTGCGCTTCAATAATTTCTAAACCTTTATTCATCAAAGTTGCACTGTCAACAGTAATTTTTTTACCCATATTCCAGCGCGGATGCGCAAGTGCCTGTTCTACTGTCGCATTTTTCATATCATCAATTGATTTATGTAAAAAAGGTCCGCCTGATGCTGTTATAATTAATTTATCAACCTGATTTATATTTTTTATGCACTGGTGGATTGCGCAGTGTTCGCTGTCTACAGGAATAATATTAACACCGTATTTTTTTGCTTCGCACATTACGATATCTCCAGCCATCACAAGTGTTTCTTTGTTTGCCAGAGCAATATCAATACCGTTTTTGATAGCAGTTAATGTCGGCCGTAGTCCTACTTTGCCTGAGCAGGCTACAAGTATAATATCATTTTCATTATTAGAGCAAATCTGTTCTAAACCTTCTGAACCTTGAAGGAGTTTTAACCCATCACTCAAACTCTCTCCACAAAGGGGTGAGGGAGCATTTGAACAAATATATTTGGGCTTAAATTTTTCAGCCTGTTTTTTTAAAAGTTCTATGTTATTACCGCCTGCAAGGGCAATAATTTCAAATTTGTCTTTTAATTTTTCAATAACTTCCAGCGCTTGACGGCCAATAGAGCCTGTTGAGCCGATAATACTTATTTTTCTCTTCTTCATTTTCATAAATTTTATTATAATATAAAAAAGCGGGTGTATGGTTCCCGCTTTTTATCTTATGCATCCTGTTCTTTAATAGACTTACTTTCACTTACGTATGCACTAACCTGTTTTAATGCAGGTTTCATTGCATTGACTGTTGAATTTCCGCCTAAGCATCCGCCTGTGCAGGCCATGACTTCAATTAAGTTGCCAAGTTCGCATATTCCATTTTTTGCGTATTTTTTCAAATCTCTTACGGATTGTTTTGTGAGCCCGTCCACTAAAACTACATGTGCAGGAATTTCTTCCGGAAGCAAAGTCTCAACAGCTTTTGCAACACCGCCTGTTACGCAGTAATTTCGTCCTTCTGCTGATGCTTCTGTTTTGAATTTACTTTCCCCGCATTCCGCAACCTGAATACCTAAAGCGATCATCCATGCACCGATTTCTTCGTAATTCAAAACATAATCAACGTTAGGGTTATTCAATGCTTCACGTTTTTTCGCAACGCAGGGGCTGAAAAATACGGTTACAGCATCAGGATTTTCACGTTTTACTATTTCTGCTGTGTAATACATTGGAGTTTTTGTATCTGAGCGGAAAGGTTTCATTTCAGGAATATGTTTGTCTACGAGTTCGTTATATCCTGCACAACATGATGTTGTCATAAATTCTTCGCCTTTTTCCAGTCTTTCAACAAATTCATGGGCTTCGTTTTTAGTAGTAACATCTGCTCCTTGAGCTACTTCATAAACATCTGCAAATCCGAGTTTCATAATTGCATCTTTTAACTGCTGAGGTTTGCATGGAAGCTGTCCAAACATTGCAGGAGCAACCATTGCAATTACCTTTTTACCCTGTTTGATATTTTTTAAGACATCTATAATTTGACTTTTTTCATGGACTGCTCCAAACGGGCAGGCAGATGCGCATTTCCCGCAGGAAATACATTTATCAAAATCAATTCTGGCATGTCCGTTTTCATCTTTTGCTATAGCGCCGACAGGGCAGGCGCTTTCGCATGGAACAATAATTTTTTGTATAGCCTGATACGGGCAGACCTGAACACACATCCCGCAGTTTTTGCATTTTTCCGGATCAATTACGGATTTGCCGTTCTGAATTGAGATTGCGCCAAACTTACATGTATTTACACAGGGTCTTGCAACACAGCCCTGACATAAATCTGTTACGTAAATTCTTGAAGGCACACAGCCTTTGCAGGCTGTTGTAAGTACAGTAAGCGGGTGTTCTTCCGGACTCTCACGTTCTTCTGCCTTGCCGGCTAAATCTGATAGAAGAATACTATCATCAGTTTCTTCTATTGAAAAGCCGAGTCCTGCAATTGCTCTGTCTCTTAGAATTGCGCGTTCTTTAAATATACAGCATCTGTAATTTGGTACATCACTGTTTTTAGGACGCATTGCATAAGGAATTAACCTTGTATTTTCTTCAAAATTATCACTCAAATATGCTTTTATTAATCTTACAAGAATTTCCCTTTTTAAATGAGAAGTTTGTTTAGGAGTGTTACTATTCATCGCCATATATTTTATACCTCTATACTATTCCATATATTTTTATTATGGCATGAACATGAAATTTTTCAAAAAAAATGACTAAATATTAATTAGTCATTTAAAATTGGGTTGAATCTTTCAACAATAATTTAATTTTTTGCTAATTTTTCATCAATTGCTTTCAAAACTTTTTCAACAGTAGCTTCTTTGATGACATCGTCATTTACTTTTACATAAGGAGCTTTTGAAAATTCCCAGTCAATTGAGCACAGCCCTAAGCAGGGAACACCTGCTACTTCTACTTTATCACCGTATTTTTTAGGAACAGTTTCTATTAATTCCTGCAAATTTGATGAACCCATTACAAAACAAGTTGTTCCTAAACATACTTTAACACTTACTTTTTCACTCATTTTTTTTAACCCTTTCTATTAACTTTTGTTATACTTTTTTACATTTCCGCCAGAGGCTTTCTACTTGCCATTTCCTACATATACTGTATATTAACCTTTTTGAAATATTTATCCTGAAGCACATTTGCCATTTTTTTGATTATGTTTTTTCTTATTTCGATTTCTATTGGCAGAGCAGGATCGTAATGTGCCTGATTAAGTTTTGCACCCACCATGAATGTAATGCAATCACTATCTAATAAAAATTTTACCAGCTTACCTGCCGCGTTGTCAATATCGGGAGTATTTGCTTCCAAGTATTCAAGAGTTTTTGTCAGGGTTAAAATTCCTTCAGTTACAAGATCTACTCCTTCCATATAAGAGCAGGCCGGAAGTTTGCCTATACTAATTGTTGTATCCATTGTTATAGGACGGTTAAGCTCCCTTGAAATGAGATTTGCTGTTGTTCCACCGGCTATTGCTTTTTTCCCTTTGAAATTTGCAAACATTTTGGCATATTCCGAATCTTTTTCCTGATGATAAGGCGGCCCTGTGAATACAAGTGCCTGACGGGGCTCTCTGAAATATAGAACGCAAGCGGAAATATCATCTTTTGGCAGTCTGTCTGTTTCAATATTTCTTGCCTGATTTACTATGTAATGTGAAAGTTCTGTGCTTGAAATATCAGGGCGTTCTTTTAATTTATCCAGAAGAAGTGTAATTAATCCTTCACGCCTTAGACCAAGCTTTAACCTCCCTCCGCCAAGGCCTGATTGTGTTACACCGTCAGAACAGCAAATTAGCCTGTCGCCAAGTCTCAGATTGAGTTTGTATACTTTTAAACATCTGTTTTTAAATGTTTTTGAAGGTATTGATTTGAATTCCGGTTTCATTACTTCATTATCCCTAATCCAGATAAATTCCGGATTTCCTTCTTCAACAATTTTGGCATCCCCGTCATCATTAACTTCTATTGCGGAAAATGTTGAGTAGCTTATTTTTCTTACCTGACACACAGGAAGTGAATTCATAATGATTTCTGCCGCTTTACTTATCGGAATCTGATCGCCTTCGATAAATTTTAAAAGCATTGTTGCAGTCATGCAGGATAATATGTTTGCTTTAATCCCGCTGCCCAGACCGTCAGAGAGCACTGCAATAAGTTTTGCTTCATCGGGGTATCTTTTGGATATAAAATAATCCCCGTAAGCATTCTGATTATATTTTTTCATTTGGCTACAATCAATGTCTATAAACATTTTATACCAGTAAAAGGTGAAAAGTGAAAATATACACTTAAAACTTCACTTTTTACTCTTCACTCCTTTCGTCATAATCTTCAGCAATTGAGCTTAGAAGCGTTTCTGTTTCAACCATGTGTTCTCCCAATAGGCAGGCAATTTCCTGAACTATTGAAATATTTTTTGAGATAACTTCATGTGCTTTTTGCGAAATTTTTTCTCTGTTTGTTTCCGCAGAAGTTACATCTGTAATTACGGCTCCTACAATTTCATTTTCCTCAATTGTAAATGCAGATATGTCGTAGAGTCTGTTTTTGACATGGTAACGTTCTTTATGAATATCTTTCCCTGTTTTTAGTATTGTTTTAAATATGTCCGCAAAATCTACAATTCTATCTATTGCCGCGCCTGCAATGCCATCAGGGCGTGTTTTAAATACGTCATACATGTCACCTGTAAACATTTTCATAAAACTGTCATTTGCTTCAATGATATTCATATTATTATCTACCATAACAACTGCTGCAGGCATGCATCTAATCATTGCAGCAGCTTTTCTTACAGCAATTTTTCTCATGTAAGATACGCACATTGAAGGTTCTGCATCACCATCCAATAAAGCTTTTGCCAGATCTCTGCATGTTGCATAACCGCATCCGCCGCAGTTAAGTTCATCATCTACAGTGTGTTTGCCTATTCTTTTAAGTGTTGCCAGAATATCTTCAAGCGGATATTCTTTTGTAACTACTTTGCATGGTTTCATTTCGTAATCAACAACTGTTGACGCTTGTTTAGGAATGTAGTCTCTGTTTTTAACTTTTGATAAAACATCAGAAACAATAGAAAGACTAGCTTTTTTTGTTGAAATACATGGCCCTGCGATACATCCGCCTTCACAGGCCAAAGCTTCTACAAAAATAGTTTTTTCTATTGCGTTTGGCTTTAAATTATTTAAAGCTTTTTCAAATGCATGCAGGCCGCACACATCTATTAATTGTATTTCTTCTTTTACGCCTATTCTTTTTAAAGTTTCATTCATCCCGCCGTCTATCGGGTATAAAGAGCCTTCGAAGGCTGTATAAGGTACAAATTGATTTTTCTCATCGGAAATAATTCCTGAAATATCAAGAGCTTCATCATGAATCCAGATTTTCAATTCGTCAAAAGTAAGCGCAACATCAATTAAGTCAGTATAAGAGGCTTCATTCTTTTTGCCGATACATGGGCCTATAAATACTATTGCAATATCATTTCCGTACTTTTCTTTCAGAATTTTTGCATGCGTCATAGCAGGAGAGCCGATAGGAGTTATGCAGCTTAAAAACTCGGGTCTGTAATGTCTGATATAATCTACAATTACGGGGCATGCGCTTGATATAAAAAGCCCTTTTGGCGCACAATTTAGAATTTCAGCTGTTTTTACAGAAACCTCCTGAGCACCGAGAGCTGTTTCAGAAACTTCGCTGAAACCGAGTTTTTTCAATATTGAAATCATTTTTTTAGGTGAATAGTCAAAAACGCCATTCCAAGATGGTGCAAGAGAAACGAATACTTGTTTTTTTGCCAGAATTAAATTTTTTGCCACAGCAATATCATTGCGGACTCTTTTGGCATTAGAAGGGCAGGCTTTTACACAATTTCCGCAGGCTATGCACTTTTCAGGTATTACTGATGCATGTCCGTTTTCAATTTTAATAGCTTTTACAGGGCATTCCCTTATACATTTATAGCAGTCATGACATTCGTTAATTAATGTATAGACCGGATAATGACTATCCATATTTTTTATTCTCCATTTTAAAGATGCTTAACTTTTGTTTATTAATTTGGTAAGAATTTCTTCCAGTTTTTTTTCATCTACACTGTTATATTCAACCCCGTTTATTACAACATTTGGTCCCATAGCGCATTTGTTTTCACATCTGGCACCTGCAAGATCAATATCTGCTTCCAAATCGTGAGCTTTGATAAATGCCTCAATATATGAAAGATTTTGTTGATTCCCGCGGGCAAAGCAGGAACTTCCCATACAAACGGTAATTTTTATTTTTGCCATAAACTTCCTCAAATTCTTATAATTATATTATACCATATTCAATATTATATCAAGAGCTTTTTATTATCGACTTGAAAAATAAAAAAAATACTTTATAATAATTATGTTGTTTAATTTTAGAAAGGAGACTTATATGAGAAATTTACATTATTATGAAGCTTCGGGGGGGGGGGCATTTCTAGCTGACGGAGATCAAGAAGCCCGGAAGTCAGGCATTTTAAAGATACTAGGATACTATGGCAGTAAGGCAATAGTAAGTATTGTAAAATTTTTCCCTCTCTTGGGAGATGGATTTATCAGAGGGCAGGAAGCTCGGAAGTCAAGAGGGCAAGCCAGTTTAGAAGGTAGGAATGTAAGAAGATATGAGGGTAGGCCGTTTACATTAAAAGGCTTATTTCCCAATTGTCAAAGTCTACCTTCTTGTTTTGATATAACAAGTTCATGCAAGACACAAATGGCGGCTGGAACGGCTACACTGCCTATTGTAGCCCTCTTTGACGACATTCGTCAAGCCACGTTTAATTTGGTGAAAGGTAATATGCACGTAGCCACCTACAACAATATCCGTCGAGCTGCATTCACTTTGGCAGAGGTCTTGATTACCTTAGGAATTATAGGTGTGGTAGCTGCAATGACGATGCCGTCATTAATTCAGGAACACAGAGAAAAGGCTACTGTTGCGAAATTAAAAAAGGTTTATTCAAATCTTAATAATGCTTTTATATTAAGTATTAGTGAATACGGCAGTGTTAACGACTGGGGAATAACATCAGCTGAGATAGATAATAAAGGTTCTGATTTAATTGCAAGACGCCTGAAAGAATTTATGATATCTGCAAAAGACTGCAATTCTGACGGCGGATGCTTTGGAGAAGATACTTATAAAACTCTCGGTCCAGTATCTGAAAGATTTTCCGGCGCAGCAAACACGTTTTCAACTTTTATTTTGGCAGACGGAACATCCATAGGTATCTGGGGAGTAGGTTCAATAAATAAGTATGGCATGATTATAGTCGATATAAACGGCAAACAAAGACCCAACACAACAGGTAAAGATGCATTCTGGTTTAAAATTACCGAAAATTCAATAGTTCCCCTGGGACTTAAAGGAGAAACAGAGGCTTATAATTTCGAAAACTGTATAAATCCTGTCAGCGCATATTACACATCACGCGGCTGCACCGCCTGGGTTATATTTAATGAAAATATGGACTATCTGCATTGCAAGGATTTGAGCTGGGAGGGTAAAACAAGATGTAAATAAGCAAAAAAATGCAATTACCCATTCAGGTAATTGCATTTTTTGGATAAAACATGTAATATTTTTATGTCTATACTGTATCCAAAATAATTAACAAAAATTTACATCATATATTTTCAGGCAGGACGCAAATTTCGATGATTTCTGATTTTTATGCCACTAGAAAAGTTTGTCAATATATGTTATAATTTTAACATGAATTATATATGGGGTAACTAAAAAAACAAAAAGGAGTAGGTCTATGACGGTGTTAGCTTCTAAAACAACAAAAACTAAAACAACTAAATCTAAATTCAATGATGAATTTGAAAATTACTTGAAAAATCAATGCCTGAAAACAACATTCAATGGTATTGAAGTAGAAACATTCTCTTGGTATAAAAAAGTTTTGGGCTTGGTATAAAACATCTAAAACAGGATATTTAAGAGATACAAACAGAACTCCTATTGAAAAGCCAATATTAATATTTTAAATTGGCTTTTTTCTGCTGTTTATAGTAATATAATTTTATGAAAATTATCGGCCCAATAATTGAAAATTTTAAAAACATACCGGAAGTTAAAGCAATAGCTCTTTCAGGCTCAAGAACAGCTAAAAGTTCGGATGAAACTTCCGATTACGATGTTTACATATATTCTGACAAAGATATTGATACAAACAAAAGAACAGAAATAGCAAAAAAATATGCTGACAAATATGAAATTGACAATAGGTTTTTCGGTTCCGGTGATGAATGGATTTTAAAAAATTCTGATATACAATTTGATGTTATGTATCGTTCAAGAGAATGGATGGAAAACAGCATTGAAAATACGTGGGTAAAACATTACCCTTCAATAGGTTATTCAACCTGCTTTGTTTTCAATGTAAAAAATTCAAAATCCCTTTATGATCCACAAGGATGGTATAAAAATTTACAAAATAAAGTAAGCGGGGAATATCCTGAACAATTATCAAAAAACATTATAAATAATAATCTGCCTTTGCTCAAAAATAAAATCTCAGCATCGTTTTATGAACAAGTACAAAAAGCTTTGCAAAGAAAAGATTACGTCAGTCTTAATCATAGAATAGCAGCTTTCATTGCCAGCTATTTTGATGTTTTGTTTGCGGCAAATAAAGTATTGCATCCTGGGGAAAAAAGACTAGTTCAATATACAAAGCTACATTGCAAAAAAATACCGGAAAACTTTGAAGCTGATATTACCAGCATAACAAAAGAACCCATGAAAAATACATTAGAAACTTTATCCCGCTTAAACAGTAATCTTATGAAAATTATGAAATAGCTCTTATCATTTCCTGAGCTTCCTCGCATTCGGGAAATGTGTCTACAATTTTATCAAGAACAGAAAGTGCAGAATCTTTATCGCCTAATTTTTCATAACAATGAGCACTATTTAAAAGAAGATTAACATTAAGCGGATTTTTATCAAGCAAGTGTTTAAAAATTCCGTTTGCCTGCTCAAAGTCCCCGAGTTCATAATAACATAGGCCGAGCATATGTTCACAGTCATAAGTTTTTTCAAGTTCATAAGATTTCACAAAATACATTTTTGCATCATCATACATCTTTTGAAGAAATCTCACTTTTCCTGCAATAAAATGCATAAAACTGTTATTTAAATCATGCTCTATTGCATGCGTGATTTGTTCATACGCCTTATCAAGTTCGTTTAAATGAATTTTATTCAATGCGGAAAATCCCAGTGCATCGGCATCATGGGGATTAATTGCAATAGCTTTTTGATAATATTCATCAGCCTTTACGAAATCTGTGGTTGAATGCAGATAATTTGCATATTCAAACAATATATCAAAGTCTTCAGGAGCAATACTTAATGCCTTATTAAATTCATCTTCCGCATAATCAAACAGTCTTTTACTTAAATACAAAACTCCCAAATCTTTATGGGCCTGAGCAAATTCAGGATTAAGCTCTACTACTTTTTTCAATATCTTTTCTGCTTTATCCATATCATCTGTTTTTACACATAGATGAGCAAATTCATAATAAATTTCAGGAGAAACATTACCTTGAATAAGAATTTTTTCATAAAGCATTTTTGCATTTGCATACTGATGAATTTTGACATAAATACCAGCAAGTTTTCTTAGCATAGAAACTGATTTAGGATTTAAAAGAACAAGCTGTGCAAGAATTGTAATTGCACTTGCATAATCTCCTGAAGCATCATAACAGCATGCAAGGTTATATTGAAAATTAGGTTTACCCGGATGATGAGATACAAGAATTTTATAATGTTTTATAGCCTCTTCAAGCTGATTTGATTTAACTTCGGAAAGTGCAAGAGCTACAAGGTAACTATCCTGATTTTCTATTGCGTAAGCTTTTCTAAAAAATTCACAGGCTTCTTTGTGTTTATTTTGAAGCTGTAAAACAGAGCCTATATTAAAATAGGTTATTGAATTTTCAGGATCAAGACGGCTTGCTTCCATAAAATTAAGATAAGCTTTATCAAGATTTCCTATAGTAACATAACAAGTACCGAGATTGTTATAAAGCTGAGAATGCTCCGGATTAAGCTCCAATGCTTTTTCCAAAAATTCAACAGCCTTTTCAAAGTTTTTTAATGCCATACAGGCAGTTCCGGCAATGTAATAAACTGTATAATCATCTTTTACATATTCAAGAGATTTTATTACTGTATCAACTGCTTTTTGCGGTTCTTTATTTTTAACATAGACAATTGCAAGATTTTTATACGCATCTACATAGCTGCTTCTCAGTCTCAAAACCTCTTCATAAGATGCAATTGCATGGATATAATCATCTTGATTATCATAACAGTTAGCAAGATAAAACCAGCTTGCAGCATCATCTTTATACTTTACAACAGTTTCAAAAACAGCCTGTCCTTCTTTAAATTCATTTAGATTAACATGGCACAGCCCCAAAAGTTTTAATGCCTCAACATCTTTTTCATCATCACGAATAATAGTTTGCAATTCTTTTTTAGCTTCTTCGTACTTTTTAGAATTAATAAGTTTGTTTATTGTATCCAGATTTTCCATAATATTATTATAACTCAAACAAAACTTACTTTACAGATTTTCAAAACACGTGGTATAATATTATATCAACGCCTTAAAAATTTTTCATTAAATTTTTGTCCGGAAAGGAACAAAAATGGGAAAATCTTCTAAATACCCTTCTTACTCATCAGGTACAATCAAAGTTAACGGTTCGACAAAAGCTAACACCTACAAACAAGGGAACAATGTAATCACAAACTACAATATGTCTGATGATGAAAAGAGAGCTTATGATTATGCACAAAAATCATTTGCGGATTCGCTTGCGTCGGTAAATGTTTTTGATGACGACACAAAGAAAAATTTACAATCGCAGCTTGAAGCTTACACATTAAACGGACAAAAACTTATCAATAATATGTATGAGCCTATGCTTGACGATCTTAAAACAGATATTGCATCACGCTTCGGGAATTTTGACAACTCTGTGTTTATGGATAACCTAAATTCAATAGAAGCGAACCGCGCAGAATCCATCAATAATCTTGCACAGGATGTAATGGCAAAACGGGACGAACTTATAAGCAATGAATTAGCTCAAAGATATACATATCTGGGATTTTTGCAGGATGTACAAAACCAGATGAACTCAAATATCCTTAACTATGCCTCGGCTTCTCAGGCAAACAGTGCATCAGGGAATGACTATAATGCCAGAGCTTATGCCGCAAATCAAGCCTCAGGCAGTACATTTGACAATTACGCCAATCTTGCATCAGGCGCCCTTAGCATGATGGGACCTTATGGAATGGCTGCATCAGCAGCGTTGCAAATTGCAAAACAATATGTATAAGTAATAAAAAGCGGACTTTTAAAAAAGCCCGCTTTTTAATAATATTGCATTATACTATTTTTATTGCTATAATTACAAACAGCGCCCGATACCTCCAATGTGTCTACAAAACTATCAGCGACAATAGGGCAAAGGTAGATATGAAACGAGAAGACATAAGAAAAGTCCTACGCGTTATAGGACTTCTTCTTAATTTAATTTCGAATATAGGATACGTCAAACGGGTTAAGTTTATATGGAGCTTAGCCCGCTTCCCTATATAAAATAACATATTCTATTACAATTTTAAGTGTTAAAACATGTTTGCGTTATAATCAAACTATGAACATCTTACAGGAATTTGATACAATAGCTGCAATTGCAACGCCTATCGGAACAGGAGGGGTTGGAGTTATCAGAATTTCCGGCGATAAAAGTTTTGAAATTATTGATAAAATTTACTCAAAACATAACCTTGAAGCAGGAAAAATTTCGCATGGCTGGATTAACGATGGCGATAAAAAAATTGATGAAGTCTTGCTTCTTCCTTTCAAAAATCCTAGAAGCTACACCGGTGAAGATGTAATTGAAATTCACTGTCATGGCGGAATTAATGTTGTAAGAAATATCCTTGAAGTTGTTTTAAAAAACGGCGCGCGTATGGCAGAACGCGGGGAATTTACAAAACGCGCATTCTTGAATAAAAAAATGGATTTGTCGCAGGCAGAAGCTGTTGCAGACCTAATCCATGCAAAAACAAGAGATTTTGCAAAACAATCTGCCAAAAATTTATCAGGAGTTCTAAGTTCAAAAATTAAAGAAATAAGAAAAGATATTTTTGATGTACTTTCTAAAATTATTGCAGGAATTGATTTCCCGGAAGACGTTGCAGAGCCTGAGTATGATTACATAATTTCTGAATTTGAAAAAGCTCTTGGAAAAATAGATAAAATTTTATCATGTGCCAATTCATCTAATATTATGCGTCAGGGGATAAAAATTGCGATTGTTGGCAAACCCAATGTCGGAAAATCATCACTTTTCAATACATTACTGAATGTTGAACGTGCAATAGTAACGGATATTGCAGGCACAACACGTGATATTATAAAAGAAACTCTTGACTGGGATGTTGCAATTACCTTGATTGATACGGCAGGAATTCGCGACAATGATGAAGTAGGTAAAGTTGAAGAAATCGGGATTGAATACTCCAAACAATCCGCTGATGAAGCTGATCTTGTTTTGTTTTTATATGATGCGTCAAAGGGTATGAATGAAGATGACAAAGCAATTCTGGAACTTATAAAAGACAAAAATCATATTATAATTGCCAATAAATCTGACCTTATCACAGAAAAACAAGAAGGAACCTTCTATCTTTCAACCAGAACAAAAGAAGGTCTTGAGGAGCTTAAAAACAAAATAAAAAAAATTTCTTACAATTTTTCACTTGAAGACACTGAATTTGTAACAAACAACCGCCAGCAGGACTGCCTTGAAAAGTGCAGAGAAAGCTTAATTCAGGCGCTTGAAGCTGCAAAAATTCATCAGCTTCAGGACTTGATTTCAATTGATTTGAAATCCGCACTGTTATTTTTAGACGAAATCACAGGCGAAGTAATAACTGATGAAATTTTAAATAATATATTCGATCATTTCTGCATTGGCAAATAAAGCGTAAAAATATATTATAAAACAAAATCTTCTATAAATAAGCGGATTTTTTCGAGCTTACGGTTATCAAGTTTATTCAATTCTTTATTAATTTCTTCAATAATTTGTGAGTTTGTTTTGTCAGAATTATATCTGAATAAAAGATTTAATTCAATGTCAAGAGCATTAGCAATTTTTTCAAGAGAATTTAAGGTCGGAAAATTTCTGCCTGACTCAATGATGCTTATAGAATTAGGCTCCATACTTACAAGTTCTGCAAGTTGTTCCTGAGTCAAATTTTTAGCTTTTCTGAAATATTTTATTCTCTGCCCTAAAAGTTTTTTATGATTCATAGTAATAATTTTACAATTTATTATATGTGTTTCCACTAAAATAAATTTATTATTTTATTAAAAAATATTAAATTGTTTCAATATATATGAATTTATTTTATAATTATCGGGTAAAAATATAATATAAATTTATTGAGAGGGAGACATGATTAACAAACAAAATACAAAACAAACTTTCACTCCGGCTAAAGGTGCTACGCACGTAGTCATTTCCGACAATATTCGTAAAGAAGCGTTCACTTTGGTGAAAGGTGCTACGCACGTAGTCACTTCCGACAATATTCGTAAAAAAACTTTCAATCCGGCTAAAAATACTTCGCACGTAGCCACTTCCGACAATATTCGCCAAGAAGCATTTACACTTGCCGAGGCCTTAATAACCTTAGGAATTATCGGTGTTGTGGCTGCACTAACTCTTCCTGTACTCTTTGTTAATCACAGAAAAACAGTTGTAGAAACCAGACTGGCAAAATTCTATAGCACAATGAATCAGGCAATATTACAAGCTGAAGTTGATTTAGGAGATAAAAGAGACTGGCCAGACATCGGAAAAGGTTATGAAGAAGATGAAGATGGCAACCCAGACAAATCTAAATCAATTCCGCTTGCTTGGTTTAACACTTATATGCGTCCTTATTTGAACCTTCTTAAAGTAAATATATCTTGGACGTGTCCTTGCCTATTTCCCTGATGGCAGCCTTGCTGCTATTAGTGGGTCTGCAATTATTTTTTATGTCGACGCAAAATATTACAGTGAATATGAAACAGAGAACGGCGGCTCAGTTCCGGATGAAATGAATTCAGGCACACAGTGTTTTCTTTTTGGCTTTTACCCGAACATAGAAAATGACAAGTTCCATTATAATAAAGGTGTAGAACCATATACACATGGCTGGGACGGCAAAAGAGAAAGTTTATTCACCGGAGAATACGGATGCAAAAAAGAAACAAACCGTACAAGACCTTACTGTACTAAACTAATTCAAATGAATGGTTGGAAAATTCCTAAGGACTATCCGCTGAGATTTTAATATTAATACGAAAAATACCTGTCAAAATCAACATCATCAAAGCTGCAAAGCAGTTTGTAAACTTCATCATCCTCATCCATTCGCTGAAAACTGTAATCATCAAATTTCCAGTATTTAGGATTAATTCCCTTTACTCTCACAATACCTGCATCACGCAGAATAACAAGTTTTTTCTTAACAATATCAACAGGAAGTTCTACCATTTTTGCAAGCTCCACTGCCGTTACCCAATTATCAACAGCACCTTTTTCAGGAGTCATAAACATCAGTTCAAGCCCGACTTTCTTCAAATCTTTATCTTCTGTTTCGAGTTGATAATCGTACATACAAATATCCTACCGTAAAAATGTTTTTTCTCTATCATTCTTCTACATTATATATTACGGCAGAATGGAGCAAAAACTTTAAATTATTTTGCAAATATCTTAACAGCTCTTGGCAAAATCCCGAGACAATAAGAGATTGCAACACCGTAATTCGTAATAGGAATACCTGCTTGGTTTGCAATTAATATACGTGATAAAACTTCCCTCCGGTTTGTCATACAGGCGCCGCAGTGGATTATAAGTTTGTAATCTTTAACATCCGGGAAATCATGCCCTGCATAATTATGGATTACAAGATTTTTGCCGGTTCTTTTGCGAAGAAGATTAGGAATTTTTACTCTCCCGATATCATCTTCTATTGCATGGTGCGTGCAGCTTTCAAGAATTAAAACACAATCCCCGTCTTTCAAATTTTCAATTGCTGCGGCACCATTGACAAATTCATCCAAATCGCCCTTCAACCGCGCAAAAAGTATTGAAAAAGAGGTCAGTGGAATATTTTCAGGCACAATTTCACTAACTGTTTTGAATGCCTGACTATCTGTAATGACAAGAGCAGGAGGAGTTTTCAAATTTCCAAGCGCCTGTTTTAATTCGGTTTCTTTAACAACATAAGGCATACAATTGCTATCTAGCAAATCCCTTATAGTCTGAACCTGCGGCAGAATTATTCTGCCTTTCGGGGCTTCTTTGTCTATTGGAATTACAAGAATAACGGTACTTTTTTCAGGCACAAGATCACCTGCAATCTTTGGAGAATTTACAAAATCATCAGGCAAAAGTTTTACTAGCGCCTCCTTAAATTTGAAAACAATATCGTTATCTTGAATAACAGATGTCTTCAAAATCCGTCTGTCATCATTAACTATTTTGAAAATTTCATTATATTTCTCTTCTGTAAGCTTTTGTTCATCAATTTTATTTATAACTATTAAGTAAGGAATTTTGAGTTCTTCAAATTTCGCAATAAGTTCTTTTTCATAATTGCTTATCCCGTTATAATCACAAACAATTATTGCAACATCAATACGGTTAACAATTTTCATTGTTTTTTCAACACGTTTTTCACCTAGTTCTGTTTTATCGTCAAGTCCTGCTGTATCAAGAAAAGTTACAGGCCCGACAGGCAAAAGTTCCATTGATTTTTCAACAACATCAGTTGTCGTTCCTGCCACATCAGATACAATAGAAATTTCCTGATTTGTAACTCTGTTTAACAATGAAGATTTACCGGCATTTGTTCTGCCGAAAACTCCGATTTGCAAACGCATTGATTTTAATGTTTTCATAAATTCCTCCACCGCTTGCGCGGTTCCTCTCCCTTTACAAGGGAGGTTATTTTGAAATTGCCTTCGCCGCTGACGTGATACAAATCACCTTAATAAATTGAAGCAACGTTTATATAAAATATTAAAAAAGGCCGTCAGTAGACAGCCCTTCAGAATTTTTCACAAGCTTTAAATTAGCCTCTGATACCCAATTTCTTGATTAATTCTCTGTATTCATCAAGATTTTGAGATTTCAAATAAGAAAGTAGTCTTTTTCTTTTACCTACCATCATCAAAAGACCTCTTTTAGTTGCAAAATCTTTTTGATTAGATTTAAGGTGTTCGGTAAGTTCTGTAATCTTCTGGCTCATCATAGCAACCTGAACGGCTGTTGAACCTGTATCTTTTTCATTTTTACCGTATTTTTTGACTATTTCCTGTTTGTTTTTTAAATTCATAATAATTTTCCTTTACTTGTTGAGTGATTATTGGCGTAAGCACTCTACAAAATGCATGATAATATATAAAGGAAAAATTGCAAGCCAATTGTTACTTTACTTTAACAGTGTAGTTAAGAATGCTTTGAATGCAGAATTATTTGCAAAATTAAACTGATCTCTTGCGATACCTAGATTAACATCAGCACCAAAAAGTGATTTATTTGAAAGATTGTATTTTTTCAACGCATCAGAGTATTGAGAAGACTCTTCACCATAAATACTTGTGGCATATTTCAAATTTTTTATGGCAGAGTCATTGCCTGACTTCATTGCCTCGTATTGGGCTAAAGCTGCATAATATTGTTCTTCAGCCTGTGCCTTTTTATTTTCTTTTTCTAAATAAAAGCCTTTTACGGAATCATCTATATTATTTTTTGTCTCTTCAGCATTCTGCATAGCTATTGCACGCGAGAAAGTAAATGCAGAACCGAGCTTTAATGCCTTATCAAAATAATCTTTATAAGACATAACATTTTTTAGCGGGCTGGAATTAAACTGTTGTTCTGTTAAAATTCCCTGTGTTTGATTAACTTTAGTCATAGCAAGCCTCTGTTTTTTTATACTCTTAATTATATAAAGTATATATACCCCAAATAATTGCCTTTTTTGTTAAGTTTTGTAAAACATAATGTATATTATAGCAGGAAGTGAATAAGTGAATGGGTTAATAAGAGAATAAGTCTTTACAGTGCCGTAAAAAACAGTTTCCTTCCCTGAATAGAGAAGGTTAGGATGGGGTGCAATCCGGAAGAACAGAGGAACATATGTCAAGAAGTCAGACTTATTACAGAAATTATTTTTGTGCACAGCTCCGATAATAGCTTGTCCTCCTGACATCCGGTCCTCCGTCTGCCAAAGAGCCTACCCTCATATCTTCCTATCTTCTTACCTTCTAAATAAACCCTCTCCCTTAATCCCTCTCCCAAGGAGAGGGGAAAATTCTCTTTCGATAATATTATGTTATTTGTGCTAAAATAAACTTATGATTGAAAGATATTCACGTGAAGAAATGAAAAAAATCTGGGATTTGCAGTCTAAATTCCAATATTACCTTAATGTAGAAATCGCAGTTGCCGAGGCTTATGCCAAACTTGGAACATTTCCTGAAAAAGATATTGAAGAATTGAAAAAGAAAGCAAAATTCGATATAAAAAGAATTGATGAAATAGAGGCAGAAGTTAAACATGATGTAATAGCATTTTTAACCTGCGTTAATGAAAGTCTCGGAGATTTAGCAAAATACATGCACGTCGGAATGACGAGTTCTGATGTTATTGATACAGCTTTTGCGCTGCAAATTCAAGATAGCGGAAAGATTATCATCAAGGATCTTGACGAAACAATCCAATCAATGAAGGAATTAGCAGAAAAACACAAAAATACAATTTGTATCGGTCGTTCACATGGAGTTCATGCAGAAGTAATGACATTCGGGATAAAAATTTGTAATTGGATTGATATTCTTGAACGTCAGAGAGCAAATTTTATTCACGCACTGGATGAAATCAAAGTCGGGCAGATATCCGGTCCTGTCGGAACATATAGCAATATTCCGCCTGAAGTGGAAGAAATTACCTGCAAAAATTTAGGCTTAAGACCTGCAAGAATATCTACACAGATTATCGCAAGAGATTATCACGCATACTTTATGCAGTCTCTGGCACTGATTGCAAGCGTAATTGAGCAGTTTGCAACAGAAATCAGACATCTGCAAAGAACAGAAGTATTAGAGGTTGAAGAAGGTTTTGGCAAAAATCAAAAAGGGTCATCAGCAATGCCGCATAAAAAAAACCCTGTTTTATCTGAAAACTTATGCGGGCTTGCACGCGTTGTAAGAGCTAATTCACTTGTCGCACTGGAAAATATTCCGCTTTGGCATGAACGCGATATTTCTCACAGCTCCGCTGAACGCATAATTTTTCCTGACAGTTTAACTCTGGTTGACTTTATGCTCAACAGATTTAACAGTATTGTGCAAAATCTTGTTGTTCATGAAAAAAATATGATTAAAAATACCGAAAAATTCGGCGGCATAGTTTTCTCGCAAAAAGTTCTTCTGAAACTTATTGAAAAAGGAATTACAAGAGAAGAAGCTTACCGTCTTGTTCAAAGAAACGCCATTGACGCCTTTGAAAATGACGGTAATTTTAGAGTTAATCTGCTGAACGACAAAGATGTTACAAAACTTCTCACGCCATTGGAAATCGACGAAATTTTCAATAAAGAAGAATTTTTGAAAAACATAGACGAAATCTATAAACGGATTTTATAATTTATTTACATGTTTTTTTCCCTGTCCAGCTTAAATCATCACAATGAAGATAATCCATATTTTCATTTATTAAAACCCAGGCAGTACAGTTTATACCTCCATTGCCTTTTGGAATACAGCCAAGACTTTTCAAAGACTTGTCAGTTTTATCGTAACCGTATGGGACAACTTTATATTTTTTATAAAGGAATAAAAATAAATCTTTTCCAGAGGTATTAGGACCAGCTTTGCCATTAATATCAACCCATATTTCACCGTAATTTCTATTATCATCAGCAACAGAGTTAGCCCCATACCCTTCAATTGCGAGAAGAGTTCCATCAGCAAGAACAAGTTTGTAATATCTGTTATTTAAATTTTCAAAATCCCGTTCCGCACTACCGGCCAAATTTTTATAACCGCCTGCAACAAAGCATCCTTTTGATTCATATCCGCAGTCTTTTGCGATTTTTAATTGTTTTACGAGATTTTTGACGGCAAATCTTGTGATTGTATCTTCACTTTCTTCCTCATCTTCATACTGATATGAATCCCATAAATCAGGAGTTCCATTTTCGTTAATAGCAGCAACTAATGCCTGAGACAGTGTACTGTATACTTTTTTCAAACGTGTAACAGTCACTTTTTCACGATGCTTTTGAATTAAAGAAGGCATCGTCATAGCAGCGACAACCCCAATAATTCCTAAGGTAATCAACACCTCAGCCAGAGTGAACGCAGCGCGTTTTTTAAGTGAAGTGTGAAGAGTGAAACGTGAAGTGGATTTTTCTGCTTTCCTCCCCTGGGGGAGGGAATGAGGGAGAGGGTTATCAGAAGATAAGAGGGTAGGAGGAAAGGAAAATAAGCTTTTTACCGTAAATAGCCTACCCTCATACCTTCTTATCTTCCTACCTTCCAAATAAAATCTTGCTGCTTTAGTGCGGTAGTACCTTTGTATCTTTTTAAATTCTACAAAATCGCAAACCTTTGTTATCCCTGACTTTGCGGGGGGGGGGCGATTCTCAGCTCTTCTCTATTCATAATTTTGCCTCCTAAAAATTTTTCAAAACTATATTTGTATTATTTACGATTTTTTAACTTTTGTCAAGATTGTTATATCAGGATTTGAAAATTTTAATGTATTGTTATTTCGTAGTCTCCGTTATTAATCTTAAAGTTCATGCGTATAGTCTCTCCGTTGTATTCATCAGGCGGGGGCGAAAAACGAGGAACACTCATAAGCATATAATAAACAGTATCGTTTAAACCTTTATTTGAAGATTCTTTTGAGAATTTTCTATTTATAAGTTTGCCTGTTTTATCAACTGAAAATTGAATAGAGCATTCTCCAGAGCCTTGAATACTTCCTACTGCAAATTTTGAAAATAACGCAGCACGCAGATTGTTTTTGTATCTCAGCATCTCAGGGCTGTTTGGATTGTAAGCCGGTTTTTGTGGAGCTAAAAGCTCTGGATTTACAGGCATATCTTTTTTTATATTAGTTATATTATTATTTTTTTTTTGAACCTGCACAATTTTTTTCGGGGCAGATGATTTTGCAGAGGATGTTTTTGGGGCAGGTTTTGATATTTGTGAGGTCTGAGTATTGTTTGCTGTTTTAGGTTTATTAATTTGCGTGACCGATTCTGTAAGCTGTCTTACGTAATCAACCGGTGTCATTGGCTTTTCAACGGGCTCAGGTTCCGGACGCGGCTCATATAGCGGCGTATCATCCCAGATTTTATCAATGTCTGGAATATTTTTGGTTACAGCCGGTTTTTGTTTTGCGTGAATGTTTGTTTTTTGTGTTTTAGCCGGTTTATCGTTTACAGGTATCATCCAGACAAGAATTGACAGAATTATACAAAGTCCAAAAAATATTCTTGAAACAATTTCTGATTTCTGTTCAAGCGTAAGAGGACGATGAGTCTGTTTTTCAGGAACAGATTTAACCGCCGGTTTTGTATCTTCTATGTAGTCAAAGGTATTATTCCCGCAATCGCAGTATTCGACTTTTTCTTTGTATTCAGCTTTACATTCTCTACATCTGTACATAACAAAATTATCTTATCACAAATAATCCTAATTTATAAATAACAAAAAATATCAGCACAATAATAAGCATAATAAGTAAAATTGCAGTTTCTCTTATTATGTCAAAATTTTTATGTGCCTGCATAAATTTAATTCCAAAAGGAATTTCTATTAATATGCATAAAAGTGTGCAAATTATCGCCAACAAATTATTTACTCCTTTTAAAAATAACATTTTCAAGTTGAATAGTCTTATGCATTTGAGGTTTAATATTTGCAATTACTGCTGTTGCAGCAGCCACTATGATTAAAGCTATTATTGCAATGATTGTAATTTTCATTCCGTTCATCAGTATGTTACCCTTTCGTAGTCGGAAAAGTCATTCGGAGTAGAATATCTTTCCTGTGTTCCGATTAAGAATAAACCTGTTACTACAGTTGATGTTCTTTGAGTTCCTTTTGGAAAATTCAGTATAGGTTTTTTTTGCAGGTTTGCAATTGCCGGTTTTACGTTGTTTCTGGCTATATCCATGTAATTTGGATTTGAACATTCGACTTTTATGTTAGAAATGTTGCCGTATTTGTCAACAACAAATGTGAATAAGAAAAGTGTTCCAAGAGGTGCGTAATCTATTTGAGAATCACGCATAATCTGGTTTTGCAGATTACTTCTCCATTTGTTCCAGGCTATGATTTCTTCCTGCTCTGTCATATACGGGTTTTTAAAATTCGGATTTGCTGCAGGTTTCTGGCGTTGTGTACGCGGTTGTGTTTGAGTTTCCGGCTCTGTGGTCTCTTTTTCTACCTGCTCAAGTATTTGTTCCAGAAGTTCAATTTGTGAAGTATCTTCAGGTGGTGTTTCGGTTTTTATTCTTTTTTCAGTTTGCTGTTGTTTCGGTTTGGAAGTATTTATATATTTAGTTTCAGTTTGTGAAACAGGTTTCGCTGTTTCTATTTCTTTTTGAATTGTTTTTAAGTCAGGGGCAGGCGTTTCAACAATTTTTTCTGTTGTTTTTGGCTTTTGTGCTGATGAGCTGACCGGAATATTTTTGGTAGACAGAGTATCGCTTATTCTTGTTAGTTTAAAGTCAGCATCTTCTATAATCATCGGCTGGTGCATATCAGGATGAAGCTTCAGCGTAATGATTGTTAAAACAATAAATGAAATTATTACAAGAACCTTTAAAAAATTCATAATTAATCTTTATCTACTTTAGAAAGCAATTCATCGCAGGCATAAATATCAAATTTTGTCTGACTCAGCATCATAGTTTCCGCAATCAGTAAGGCTGTCGGGACAAGCGCCGCTACCAAACTTAAGAAAATTCCCTGCATATCTCCGCCGATTTCCGTCATAAAATATGAGACGTTCATTGCAAATTCAATAAATATAATTGCGCAGGCGATTGCAAGCGAGCGGTTTTTCTCGGAATTCAATCTTCTGACGCCTTCAAGACCGTATATTGTAACGCCATGGTGTTGATAGTCGGAAAATCCGTCCTGTTTGATTACCTGCGAGCCTTGAATTTTTTTCGTACAGAAAAATGCATTAACAAAAGAAAAGAACGCAAAGATAATCAAAAATGTCGCAAGAGTTAAAAATACAGGGCTTATTCTCAGACCTGAAATTCTAACCCATCCGGCAGCTTCAGGAAAACACATTGCAAGAGTGTTTGAAACACCGTATGCAAGAAATGGTGCTGTCAAAATTCCGACAACTGTTTCGCCAAGAGATTTTAACTGTTTGTTGAACATTTTATCTTTTATATATTGAAGTTTTGAATTGCTCAAACTGTTTATATATCTTTCAATCCATTGTCTGTAAGATTTTATGACGCTTTCAAAATCTTCTCTGTATTCGTATTTGTCAAGTGTCATTGTCCATTCAAAACCGTTGCATTTGAAATACCCGCAGCTTATCGCAAGAACTGCCATTATGCCGGAGAAAAAGAATGATATAAATATTGCAAATGTCATAAAATCATTCAAATTCATATAATAAACCAGATTTACTACATAAATTCCGAGCACAAATATCAGTGAAAATATAAGCATAAAACTCTGTCCGAGTTTGGCGGATTTTGACATATCTTTCTGGATATTGCTTTGAAGATACAGGTAAACACCCTGCTTCAAAAGCAGGCAGATGCCGTAAATCAAAATTGTATATACACCCCAGACTTTTATGTTTGTCGGCAGATGAAGGAAGTTTGCAGATTCTTTGATTTCAAGTCCCATAAGGTAGTTTGAAACTCCGAATGCGCAGACCATTGCACTTAAAAACATTGCGATATGCAGGAATATACTTGTTTTGGTGTTGGCAGAAAGTTTTTGTTTCAAATCATTTATATGGAATGCAACCTGTTTAATTATTGCAACACGCGCATCTTCAAGATCTTCTTTTTGTTTTTCAAGTTTTACTTTTGTAACTGCGTTGACATCTTTGCCGTAAAGTCCTTTGATATCATCTTCCGTTAAATCTTCTTTACCGATTGAGGTTACTGTTTTGGTCTGTGCAGCGTGGGTTTCTTCGGCCGTAATTTTTACGCTTAAAAATTCTTCAGTACCTGCAAACATTAATTTACAGACATTCCCAACTTCAACACGTTTGACAGGCTGGCCTTTAAAAAGAACTTTATCGCTTTTAAAGGTATTTATTATAACGCATTTATTTTCATAAGGTTTATATTCAAGCGTCAGTAAAACATCGTAGCCTGTGTTTAATATAACATCGCAATTCGGGTTTGTTCCGACATTTATAACATCTTTTGCAAATTTTTTTTCGCCTTGTGAAGTTGATATAATAACAGCCATTTTTTTATCCTCTTTGACAATTATTGCGTACTTTTATCTCCCCAGTGCATGAAGAAATCTTCTTATTGATTTATCAATATTTTGTTTTGGGGCAACGATTAAATGATTTTCGCCCAAAACAGGTGTAAGTGTTTCTTTTACAAGATCCAGTTTCGCAGGATGTGCATCAAGAAACATCATTGAAATATCAGGAGCGTATTTTTTTACATTTTGTACATTTTTGGGCAGAGTTTCCCAATTTATTTGTTTTTCAATTGCACCTTCGTTTTCCAAATCTCCTATTACAACAACTGCCGGCACATAACCGTTCTTTTTCATTGTAAGGGCGTGTGAAAAAGCTTTCTTCAAGCCGACGCCGTATGCAGTTCCGTAATCTTTTTCATCGTATTTAGTGAACGCATCCATTGATTTTGTAATAGTGCTTCCGTTCATCGGTCCGCCTTCATAAATCAAATACGCGTCTTCTGAAACTCTTAAAATTTTAATTTGATCTTCAGGGTCAAGCAGATTGCATATTTGTCTTAAAGTTTTTTTCTGTTCCGGCAGATATTTTTGGTTTGACGCGGAAGAATCAATTACAAATATTACAGCTGCAGGATGAAATTCATCCACCTTAATCTGGCTTACTCCAGCCCAGATAAATTTTAAAGCAACCGATAAAATAAGTATTAATAATCCAACTGTAACCAATCTTTTGTTTAATTTCATTGTCCCGCCCGATTAAAACTTTAAGCTAAGAATAATATAGCATATATTTCTTCATTCTGCAAATATATACTTAAAAAATAAAGTTTTATGCTATCGTATTGCGCATTTGAATTTAATTTAAGAGTCAAAATATTATAAAATTCTACAAATAAAGAGATCCCGAAACAAGTTCGGGATGACAAAATCAGAAAATATAGATGAGATGCTGAATTTATTTCAACATCTCATAGATCTTGAAACAAATTCAGCATGACTATATAATTTCTAAAACAAACTCCTCAGAATTTTCTGAGGAGTTTTTAGATTTTAGTCAAATTTTGGATTTATCTTATTAAATGCATTTTTATTAACTTTGCTTCTTTTAGAACTTTGGCCTTTGTCTCCTCTTTTGAGAACTTTGGCCTTTGTCTCCTCTTTTGAGAACTTTTCAGGGGTTTTTGCAAATTTTTCAGCAAATGTCTTATCTACAACAGCATTTTTATTAAAGTGCGGTATATCCGCTTGTTTAATTTTTCCATAAAATGGTTTTGCTGTTTCAACTTCCCCTCTGAGGACTTTTCTTGTATCTACCATCATTCTATCCAATAGTTGTTGAAGTTTATTTGTTGTTTGTCCGTATCTTTCTAATAGGTATTTAGCATCAAATTCTCTTGCTAATTCTACTCCTTTTTGTTCGTCAAATTCTATATGATGTCTTGTTGCCTGTCCTACTGATGTATCAGCAGTAACTTTCCCGCCTTTGCGTGACATACCGACTGCAATATCTTTTCCGTCTGCGACTTTGCGGCCGTCGATAAATCCGTTAGCTTGCAGGGTTTTACCGCCGTCTGCTGAGACACGATACTTGACGACAGAATTGGCTGAACCTGGATTTGTTATTGATAATGCCCCCTGATTGAGTACCTGTTTCCCGTCTCTTAATCTCATACCTGCAATTGCATAATTTGATTCTGCTTTGTAAGCCACATCAAGTTTTGGCTCTTTTATACCTCTTAACGCTTTTTGAATCAGTTCGCCTGCTTTCTTGTCTTGTTTCCCGAGAGCTTCCAACTGTGTACGTCCCAGAGTAATTCGACCTGCTGCTCCTTCTGTTTTTGGAAGTGCTCTAACAATTTTGCTTGCGATGTTCATGAAATTTACCATAGTTTTCCCCTTTCGTTTTTTCTTTACTTTTCCTAAAATTTAATTAAATGTATTCAATGATTCCTCTTTTGAAAATCGATTTTCCCTTACTCTTTCATAAAAACTTTTGAAAACTAAAAATTGCTAAATTTTATGAAATTTAAAGTATAAATTAGTAAAATATAGAATTGACAGTGCATTACGGATTTACAAATCTTAATGTACAATACTTTTAGATGCTAAATTTTGTATTTTAAGAAGTAATAACGGTAATGGGTGTAAAACAGGAATTCGGGAAAAAAATAAAAAGAATGCGCATAAACCGCGGGCTGACACAGGAGGAGCTTGCAGAAGCTGTTGACTTGTCCCAGCGTGCTATGAGCGGAATTGAAACAGGCGAAAATTTTGTGTCGGCTGAAACCATTGATAAACTTGTAAAAGCACTTGATACAACGCTTGAAGAACTGTTTTCAACCGATCATTTAAAAGTTGATACCGAACTCCGTCAGGAAATAGATGAAAAACTGGATTACCTAAACAATGACAGTGAAAAACTGATTATAGTCTATAATGTGATTAAGAGTCTTTTGAAAGAGTAAATTGTTATTAAAAGTGAATAGGTGAATGTGTTAATAAGTGAATAAGTCTTTTACAAATAGATATTTTTGAAATTTTTGCAATAACCATTTTATGAAATATTAATTAAGATCGCGCAACAAGTGCGCGATGACATATTTTGATCGTCGCGTTATTTATACCTATTATCCGGCAGGTGCGCGATGACATATATTTCGACCAGCGCGTTATTTATACATATTATCCGGCAGAACTGCGATGACATAAGATATTTAATTTATATGTTTAAATTATCTAAAAAATAATTTTTTATATTTTATTATTTATTTTATCTATAAAATGTGTATTGAGATATAAAATTATACTCCTATTAACTTATTTTTTTATTCCGCTATATTCATATAAGGTGAAACAGTCAAAGGTTCTGAAAGTTTCAGCTCAATTGTAGTGCCGTCAGGAATTTGAATATCCTCTCCCCGTTGCATAGCACCGCGCAAACCTCCGCCTAAAGCGCCGATACCGCCATAGATTGCCATATTTCTTCCCCAGTCATCTCCGCCTCCGAGTGCTGTAAAAGCCGCACCGATAAGCATTGAGCCTAATGCTCCTATTACCACATCACGTGTCATCTTTTTTGCACGCTCGCTTTTTGCTTCCATATAAATGTTTTCTGTTGAAACTTTCAGCATATTTCCATCAGGTGTAAGTATTTTGTTAAAATTAATTTCTAAAGAGCCGCTTCCGTATGCATAACCCGCATTTTGCGCATCAGCCGCAGTTCCGTAAATCAAACTTCCTGCAGGGGCAATTAATACCCCGTTGTAAACAAAGTCCCGCGTAAGTTTTGCTGTGAGCCTGTCATTTTTCTCTAAACTGCCGGAGCTTATCCCCGAATCAAACGTTACCGGAAATGTTGTACCTTCAGGAACTTTTACAACCTGCCCGAATAAAGGTCTTTGCTGAGGTTCAAAGGTATTATTTATAACTTCTTCTTCAACAATAGGATTATAATTTGTCCGTTCGCTATTATTTTTTATTTCCGAGGAATTTTTCTTTCTGGTAAAATCAACGGGCTGAAACATTTGAGATTGTTTTCTGTCAAATTCCGCCTGTGCCTCATCGCTGAAATCATATTCCGCGAAAGCAGGCATAGCTATGATATGAAAACATATAAAGAGAGCCAAAATCTTTTTCATAATTACATTATAATAAAATATTGAATTATTACAATATCCCTGTTATAATCGGTTGCACAGGAGAGAAAAGCTTATGGAAAAAATATTGGAAATACTGGCAGTTGTTATCAGTGCTTATATAATCGGTTCTATACCTACAGGGTATATTATTGTTAAAGTATTCACAGGCGAAGATATAAGGACAATCGGTTCAGGCTCTACAGGCGCCACGAATGTTAAAAGAGTTATGGGTAAAAAATGGTTTTTTATAACTTTATTGCTGGATGCTTTTAAAGGTGCTCTGCCTGTTGTACTTGCTGCATTATTTGCCAAAACTTTTACAGGTATCGGGCTTTTGCCTGTGTTGGCTGCAATAGCTGTAATTTTAGGACATAGCAAATCAATATTTTTGAAGTTTACCGGCGGAAAATCTGTCGCATCAGGCGTCGGAACAATTCTTGCGCTAAATTGGCAGGTAGGATTAATAATTGCCGCAATCTGGGCTGTTGTAACATTTTTCACAAGATATGTTTCAGTCGGCTCAATAATCGCTCTTGCACTGTCGTCTTTTATAATGTGGGCTTTTAATGCTCCTATTGCATACATTTGTTACTGCGCACTCGGAGCTTTGTATATAATATGGCTTCACCGCTCAAATATTCAAAGACTTATCAAAGGTGAAGAAAGCAAGGTGAGATAAATTATGAACTTTACGGTTTTATTAGTAGCCCTCGGTATAATAATAGTTTTATTTATAATAGGCAAGATTTTTGCGATTTTGACTAAAATATTTTTTGTAATTCTTTTAGTTGGCGCGCTTGCGGTCGGATTTTTCATCTGGCAGAATAACAATAAAGAAGTTCCGGCAAACCGGACAGGCTGTAATTGGGTTTATATTCTTTCCTGACGCCTGAAAACTTATTACCCTTTTATCATTTTATTTAATATTTTGCTGTTTGTGAAATTAATCTCTTTGGCAGGCGGTTGAATTTCTTCTGCCTGTACTGTTGCTCCAAACTGTTCCTTTTTATCTACTTCATAAGTTTTTATCGGTCGTTTGCCTGTTAAGCGTTTCATAAAGTCGTAATATGATTTCGCAAATCCTGTTGCGTTATTTTGTTTTTCTTCAAGAGCGATAAGTTCATCTCTTGAATGAGTTCCTACAGGTACTCCGACGGATTTTCTTGTCAGCCATTCACCCATTGTTGTGTTTGTAAGGGTTATCCAGCTCATACCAAAAAGGGATTTGTTGTACTGTGCTTTGAATGTACTGTTGAATAAATCAATCAACAGGGTTTGATAGAACAATCTTGAGCCTTCCTGTACAAATCTTTCTTTAAATTTGGTTTTTGCTCCTTCAACATCATTACCGTTTGATTTTAACATTACCATGTTGTAGTTATCTGTCATCAAAAACCATATTGTTGCCGCAAGTGCTGCTGTTTTTGCAAGATTTGAAAGTTCACTGTTTGATACATTTGACATTGTATCTATATTAAATGCTTTTAAGATATTATCTTTTACATAATCCTGGAATTTTACAGGGTCAAAATCTTTTCTTGTAGCCTCTCTGCCTATGTTTTCAATACTTTTTGCAAGAGCGGATATGTCGGTACCTTGTTTTTTAGGTGTCTTAATTTTTTTATGCCCGATTGATTTGATTGCGTCATCGACAAATTTGTACGGCATTGTACCGTATTTCCATATAAATTTAAATGGAGCTAAGAAAAAGTTTACAGCAGGTTTAATCTTTTTATCTTTTACACCCAGACTTATTGTTCCATCTGGATTTTTAGCTGTATCTGCAACTGCTCTGTATTTTTTGGCAAGGTCTGTAAATCCGTTGTCTTCCAAAACTCTTGTTATTTTATCGAATTTTTCCTGAGGAATTTTAAAATCTTTAATTTGTGTTATATCGTTATATTTATTTTTGAAAACGCCTGCAAATTTTTGCCAGCCATTATCGACAGCAGGAATTTTCCTCAAGCCTTTTACTACAAAGCCGCCGCCTATAATCAAAGCCAGAGCTTTAACAATTGTGTCAAAGGAAAGCAGGGGTTTTTGAGATTTTTCTTTGTCGTCTTTTTTATTTTCTGATGCTTTAAACGATAAGTCAGGTTTAATTTCTGCTTCAGGTGCATGATTTTTTTCATTTTCAGCGCGGGCTTCTTCCGGTGTTAACCTTGTTATATGTTTTCCGTTAATTACACGTGAGAATGCTTCTGTTGTAAGTGTTGTCAATGCTGTCATAAGCATAATTCCCATTTTGGAATTATTTATGTATTTATTTAAAGCTCCAAGTGTAATAAGTGTTATATAGGCATTGAAGCCAATTCTTGCCATTTCCTGTTTAAATCTTACTTTTTGTTCGTGTGATGCTTCTTCTTTATTGTCATCCATCATTCTTGAAAGGTTATAAGCGTCGTTTGCAAGAAATATTGCAGGAGGAAGCCCTGATACCAAACGGTTTAGAGATCTTTCATGTTTTGTGTCATAGTTTCCTGTATTAGGGTCAAACATTTTAACCGAGCGTTGGAATAGTGCAGAAGATATTTCTTCTTTTGATTTGCCTTCTAAATTTTTTGCTGTTTCAAAAAGCCCGCGCAGAGAATTTACTTCGGCATCTATTTTTGAACGTTGTCTTATACCTTTGAAAAACGGCAGTTCTCTTGTTTTAGATGCCCAGCCTTTGAATGGCTTAATTTTTCCGATAAGCTCAACTGTGCCGTTTAGAATATCAGCAGGCAGAATTTTAAACGGATAAATAAGTCCGTCCCAAATTAACTGAGGGATTGTTTTTTTGTAAAATATAATTTTATCGCCTTTAATTTCGACCATTTTATTTGTCAAATCAGAAGCGGTTATGTGTTCATATAAATCTTGTCCGATTGAAGTATTTTTAACACCGTCTTTGACTGTTTTGTTAAAGCCCATGTGTTCTTGTGAAAATTTTAAAAATTTATTTACGCTGTATTCACCGGCTTTTTTGTAAGCAGGCGCAAATCTTAAAGCTGTTCCTATAGCTGCAAGAGCACCTACGGTATATAAAAGCGGTTTCATTTTATCATCTTTTGGAGCGGGGGATTTTTTTTGTTCTGTACCGCTAAAAGAAAGACCTTTAAAAGATAAATCATTTGAATTACTTTTTAAAGGTCTCTCATTTATATTATTTTTTGAAGACATGAATCCGGAAGAAAGAGGAACATGTTTGGGAGATAATTCTCCCGATGGCTTTTGTCGCTGTTTGACTGCATCGTATGATAGTTTACCTACTAACATTTGTTCTTTTTCCTTCCCGTCATGTATTCTTAACTGAACAAAAAGTTTTGACAAGTGGGAGTATATACAAAATTTACAATATTTTATAATTTAATTTACAAATTCTTTATAATTTCCAAAATCAGAGATTTGAATTTAGCTTTCGCTGTGTTTGCAGCTTCTATAACCTCACCATGCGAAAGCTTTCCGCTGGTTTCAGAGCTTGCTGCGTTTGTAATACAGCTTATGCCGAGAACATCAAGCCCGCAGTAATTTGCAACTATTGCTTCCGGGACTGTTGACATCCCGACTGCATCTCCGCCGAGTTTTCTAATCATTTTTATCTCGGCGGGCGTCTCGTAAGAAGGTCCTGAATTAGCCCAGTATACACCTTCCTGTACAGTTATTCCGAGTTTAAGCGCACATTTTTTTGCAAGTTCAATCAGTGATTTTTTATAAACTTCTGTCATATCAGGGAAACGTTCTCCGAGCGTATTGTCATTGGGGCCTGTCAGCGGGTTTGAACCCATATTGTTTATGTGATCGGTTATGAGCATTAAATCCGCAGGCCGGAATTTTTCGTTAACAGCACCTGCCGCATTGGTCAAAATTAATGTTTTAACGCCGAGTGCTTTCATAACCTTTACAGGATATGTTATTTCACTCATTGTATGACCTTCATAAAAGTGGCTGCGCCCCTGCATCATTACAATTTTTTTGCCTTCAATTGCGGCAAAAACCATTCGTCCTTTATGTCCCTGAACTGTTGATTTTATAAAGTTCGGAATATCGTTATAAGAAATAGCATAATCACAGTATTCATCTGCAAGTTCTCCTAAGCCGGAACCTAGAATAATGCCGATTTCAGGTTTAAAATGGTTTGTTTTTCCACTTATAAAGTCAACTGTTGTCTGCATTTTATTTCCCTCATTTTACTAAAAAAGTTAGAGTTTCTCTCTAACTTTTTTGCTTAGACCTAATGCGGCTGTGTGCTTAGCACTAACCTACTAATCTGTCATCATCGGCTTCTGCAGCTTTAACCATAATAGCATGCTCTACCGGATTTTCTTTTTTATAAGTAGTGTCAAAATTTTCTTCGAAATTGAAATCATCATGCGCTTTTTTAGCCTGATTTTCATCAACAAGCTTTTTTGCAAGCTCGGCAATTTCGTAAACTAACTGATATCTGTTGTCTGTATTTTCGTTTAAATCCCAGGCAACTCTGATTATTTGATCCATCATAAGTTAAAACCTCACTTTTTGTTCATTCTTATAATATAATACAAAAACTTTTTTGGCAAGTGGCAAAAATTTACGCGTTGTTGTATAATCGGTTTATGAAAATATTTGAGGGTATCCATAAATATATTTTACTGGAAGCCGGTATATGGTTTCTAATATTGTGTGCTGTTATAGCTGGTGTAAGAATTCATCATTACAATAATGAAAAAAAACTTGTAACATACCAGATATTTATGCCTGATGTAGACGGGCTTATTGTTGGATCGCCTGTTAAGTTTATGGGTGTGCAGGTCGGTTATATTGAGAAAATAAAAATAGTCTCTAATGACGTTTATTTAAAAATTGTTATAACCGATAAAGATGTTGAACTGCCGAAAGGAGCTATTGCCACAGTGGAATTTAACGGTATGGGAGGTTCTAAGTCACTTGAAGTTTATCCGCCGACAAAAGAAAGCCTGGCTATGAATAAACTGCTTATCGTGCAAAACCCGAAAAGACTTCATGATTCTTTAGGGCTCTTGAATGACATGTTTGATAAAATAGGTTCTATTACGACAAAATTGTCATTTTTTGCCAGAGAAACAGGTGTTATGGATATTAATAACGGTATTCATACATCAGAAATTCAAACTAATATGTCGGCGTTTGAGAAGTTAATGAAAGAAGTTTCCGATATAAGAAAAGAAGGAGTTAAGTATGGACAAGACCAGAGTAAGAGTTATTAATAATCCTGTAGTATTGTTGAATTTATGTACGATGAGGGATAAAAATACTGATAGTCAGGGGGTTAGGATTGCTACAAGAAAAATTACACGCTGTCTTTTATATGAGGCAGCAAAAAATCTTCCGCTTGTTGATACTCAAATAACTACTCCGCTGGCTACTTTTACTGCTAAAACGGTAGATCCGGATATAAATCTTATAATCTCTCCTATATTAAGGGCAGGATTGATTTTTACTGATGAAGCAATTGATATATTGCCTCAGGCTTGTATAAGACATATAGGTATGTACAGAGATGAAAAAACTCTAAAACCTGTATGGTACTATAATAAAGTTCCGATGGATGCTCCCAATCCTGAAAAATTTTATATTTATATAACAGATCCTATGCTTGCAACAGGTAACTCTCTTATAGAAGCTATAAAACTTTATGCAGATAAAGGTATACCGATTGATAATATTAAGGTAATATGTATAATTGCAGCACCGCAGGGAATTGAAAATATCCAAAAACATTATCCGGATATTGAAATTATAACTGCCGCAATTGATGATCATTTGAATGAAAAAGGTTATATTGTGCCCGGAATGGGAGATGCCGGAGACAGGATATTTAATACATAAGCTAGAAAAAATTATGCTCCACCCAATGTGGCGGATGGAACGGCTACGTTCCCTCGTAATGACATTGAAAGTTTATGCAAGACCCAGGTAGCGGGTGCAGCGGCTACGTTGCCGCAAAGGGGAGAAGGAATAAGTAACTACAATCAAATTATAGATGAAAATCGGCCCTCACCCCAACCCATAGGAGAGGGTGCGAAACCGACTTATTCACAGAATATGATAAGACCCCTCACCCTAGCCCTCTCCCACAAGGGGAGAGGGAAATCCACTTCACTTTTCACGCCACATTTCACTTAAAAAACATGCCGCTTTCACTCTGGCGGAGGTTTTGATTACCTGCTGTTTTATGACTTAAAGATATTTCATGTTTTAAATCTTTAAGAAACTCAGGTGTGTATAAAAATCCAAGATGGGCACCGTTACTTAGCAGCAGTGTTTTTTTACCTGTGCGGATTTTTAATTGTTTTAGCTGTTTTGTATTTACCAGATAATCGTCTAATGAATGATAAATTTTGTAATTTGTACTGTTTTGCAGAAAATCAGATATTGAAAGCAGGCTCGATTCATTACGCAAATCTTCAAGTGTTTTATCTTTAAGAAGATATTTTTCTGTATAGTCTCTGTAATTCATGTTATTGATAGTAGTGTAGATATCTGTTTTTTTATTTTTCGGTGTATTTTCAAGGGTAAAAATAAGATCTGACAATTTTTGGTGCATTATAAAACCTGTAATTAGTTTTCCTTCTTCTTCAGTAAACGGGAGACTTTCAAGGTTAAGGTCTTTTGCAGTGTCTTTCATATCAGTTAATTGAACCACTTTTGCTGCGGTAATACCTGCTTTTTGTTTTAAATCATCTGCGTTTTTATTCCATTCTTCACTGTTTTTATCAACCTGTTCCATTGCGTAAACAAGCTCTACCGGCGGACAGATTGAAATGTATTTTGTAATGTCCAGAGTGTTGTTTTTGAATTCTTCATCAGCAAGGAAAAGAGTTGTCAATGCGCCGAAGGATGTTCCGATTACAATTTTCCCGTTGAATTTACAGTTATATTTATTTTCAAGCCTGTTGATAATTTTACCCGTAACTGTTTTCAGATATTGGGCATCGACTGCCGGGATTCCCGGGCTGTAACCTTGAGGCATGCTCTTTACAAACTCCCACTGAAAGTGGCTCCCCTGAATTATGACAGAATATCCTTCATCATAAAATATTTTTGCAAGTACAACCGAGTGATGTGATGTTATTCCTTCACCGATTGACGGGTAAATTATTGCAACAGGCGAGTTTTTATCTTTCTGCATAATATATTTGAACTTATAATCAGCTCTGTCAGGTGTAATATTTACTGATGAAGTTTTAATTTTTTTGCTAAAACATCTGTTCCATATTGAAAGTTCATTCCATATTGATTCATCAACTTCGGGCAGGTCAAAGAGAGCTGTTCTCATTGAATCTACAACCGGATTTTGCGGGTTGTAATCTTCGATCAGCATATCAGCCATAAGCTGTGAATTATCAAGAGTGTAACTTTTCAGAATAATATTATCAATATTAGTGCCCCCTTTTATAATATCTGCTACTGTTAATTTGCCTTCATTGTTTTGGGGAGTTTCATATTTACCTCTCATATTTAATGTATTTTCGACTAATTCATTTGATTTTTGTTTTTCTTCTTCTGCGGCTTTGAAACCGTTTTCGAGAATTTCTTTTCTATCAAGATTGCCGCATTTAATATAATTATCAATTCCGTACATTTTTCTTGCAATTTCATAAGGATCTGCATAATTTGATTCAATCATTTTTATTAAAGGCTGTATATATGAGGTTCTGTTTACAGTAAGTCCTGCTTTTACCATTGCAAGTACGGGAGTGCCCACGTAAGTTGTAGGGTTTAAAGATGTGTCAAGAATTTTCCCTGCAATACCTCTCGCTGTTGTGCCGTTCATTACTGGAAGTACAATATAAGAGCCTGAATTACATTTACATTTTGCCAGAGCCTGTTCTATATCTTCATTAACAGGTTCCAGTTTAAAATACCTTTTTGCAGGATCAAACATTCCGCCTATGCCGATTGTTGTATTTGTCAAAAATCTTAGTGTTTCTGTACCTGATGCTTTAAAATCTTTTTGAATAAGTGTGCTGATTAGTCTTTTAGGGTATTCAATATTTCTGTAAGCTGTTTGTATCCGCTCAATTCCGTATTCAGGCATCACAGAGCACCAGAGTATGTGTACAGGGCGGATTGCGTATTTGTTCAGGCCGAGATTGAATGCAAAAACTTTTCTGTTTATTTTTTCGTATTTGTCCGGACCGAGATAAATGTATGCGTAATCAGGGTATTTACTATTAATTTTGGCAAGTTCTTCTGCATCGGCTGAGACGAAGGCGCTCAGCAATATTGTAAAAATAATAAATAATTTTTTCATTTTAATCCTCACTGTAAAAATATTTTTTTATAATTCTGCAAGAATTTTTATTACCGTTTGAGCTAGTTATGAGAATGAAATTTGTATTTACATTTAGGCGGTTATAGATTATAATTTTTTCGGAGGTTATATGGAAAAGAAGATTGAAAAGTGGCTCAGTGAAGGTTTAATTGATAATCATACAGCTTCTAAAATGCTTGAAGATATAAAAGAAGACAGAGCAAAAATAAGAAAAACACGAATTAATATAACTGTATACACTATTGCTGTTATATTAATAGGTCTGGGGGTAATAACTTTTATTTCTGCTAATGAATGGCTTTTGCAGCTGTTAAATTCAAATGACTTCTTAAAAATTATTTTGATGGCATCGGTTACAATTGCATCGTTTGCCGGCGGATATCATCTCGCTTATAACAAAGGTAATTTCCCAAAACTCGGGAATGCTTTGATTGTCCTTTCAACATTGTTAATCGGCGGTACTTATGCACTTATCGGACAGATTTATAATATTAATGCAAACGGTTCTTCAATATTATTTTTGTGGCTTATAAGTATTCTGCCTGTTGCTTATATTTTTAAAAATTATGCTGTTAATATTATTTCGATTATTCTAATGATTTTCGGAGTTATTTTCTTTTA
>CALVEO010000012.1 GCA_944326615.1 Candidatus Gastranaerophilales bacterium
ACGTTCGAACATTAATTACTCCTATCTCTCTCTTATAATACATATATTTTACATAAAAAATAAAAAAGTTTCAACCTGTTACAAAAAAATACCCACTTATTACTTAGTCTTTAAATAAATCAACAAATTCAATTTCAAAAAAATTAGCAATTGCAACAATTTTATCAAGGGGTGGGAGAATTCTGCCATTTTCTACTTTACTTATATAAGAAGAATCGCAGCCTAATAATTCCGAAAGCTGTTTACAAGAACATCCGTAACGTTTTCTTAAGCGTATTATATTCTTTCTAAATATTTCAACAACCTGTTCATTCACTTAAATGTGTAAATCTCTATGAAATATCAAGTGTACCTGAAAGAGCACAATTAATTATGAAACAATTTCAAGGCCAGTCATCAATTGACGGAAATGACAGCTGGGAAGGCTCTTCTTCCAGATTATACGAATTATATAAAAAAAGAGGTTTATACGGTCATGCCAGTCACAATGCCGGGGTACATCCAACATGTGATAATGGTGGAATATGGACAGATAATATAGGAAGACTATGGTTGTTTAATGATACAGATAAAGAAATTTGTGTAGATGTTAACGGTATAAAAGGACCAAATCGCTATGGCTACGATTACTTTGTATTTTATCCGGATGAAAATAACAAAATAGTTCCGCACTATCAATATCAAGATAAAGAATCTTATATTGAGGACGGTACAGACGCAAGAGATTACACATACTATGCCGTAACAGACCAGCATCCGGAAGAAAAAGACAAAACATACTGGGGTGATTACATACATTTTTAATAAAGTAAAAAAAATGGTTGACATTTAATTTTGCTTCATGTAGAATTGAACTTGTCGAAAGAAATAAGCCCCCATCGTCTAGAGGCCTAGGACAACACCCTTTCACGGTGTAGACAGCGATTCGAATTCGCTTGGGGGTATTTTATAAGAAACAAGAGGGTTTTAGCCCTCTTTTTTAATGTTTATTTTTTGCAAAAACCACTTTTCGTATAAACATTAACGAAATACTTGAAATCTATTTAATTACCGGATTTGACATGTTTTCAAAAAAGCGATAATGCCAGATTAGTCTATCTTTTTCCGTTACACCGTCATTATTTTCTCCGAAATTTAAATTAACTGTATATGTGGTCAGATACTTATATTTGAAATTATTTGTAATATAATCATCTTTGAAAAAACAATTAACCGCAAACGGCACCAGTCCTGCATTATCAGTGGCTGAAACTATTTCATCAGTATATCTGCCATATACACAGTAGTTGCCGGAATTAGTTCTGTCATAAATCTCTTCTGCAGATTTAACAGATATATCATATTTTCGTTTATCAAATTGTTTAATATTTGTTATTATCTGGTCATTATCAATAAATATTGCCAGATTATATTTACTCATATCTATATTTTCAATGTCTTCCAACGAGCCGTAATCTATATTATATCCTTCAAAATCAAGCATTTTTATAACAAATAATCGCATAGGAGTATTTGCAAAAAATATAATTCGATTTCGTTTATCTATATTATTCTTTATATAATCCCTTAGCATGCATGATTCACTTATGCACAAACTTGAATACATTCTTCTGTCTTCAGGCGTTAATTTGTCCAAAAACAGAAACATTGAACACTGACCAATATGCCTTATTTGAGAAATTGTATAACCCGCTTTAAAATACCCGAGAATTTTTGCAAAAGGTCTTGAATATAAATGTGTTGATACAAGACACAGATAATACATAGCAAAAAATACCACTATAAATTTATAAGGATTATTGCGTCTGCAGTATGAATAAACCAAAATGGGAGAAGAAATTACACAAAAAGACATTAAAAATCTTATGCTGTAAGACATGTACGCTAATTTATACGATATAAAAAGCAAGTTAATAAAAAGAAACAATGCAAAACCAAAAATAAAAATATTTCTTTTATTTTTGGAACACAGTGGCTTAAGCAGAGCAACAAACCAAAACGGAAGATATAAGATTAACCCCAATACCCCCATACCCATAACAGGTTCAATAAGTGTTGAACGATTGCTGCCCAGAGAGAAAAATCCGTCTTTATACATTGACATATTTAACGCAGACAAAACAGCGTTTCTCAAACTTTCAATATGCTCCCCAAGAAACTGATTCCATGCAAATCCGGCAAAGTCAACAAACATAAAAAGATATTTTATAAAATTTGCAACAATTGCACGCGCCCCGTAAAAATTTTCATGTGAAGCCAAAATATATTTCGAGCCAAACATATTGCCGAAATCTATAAAATTTAAAATGTAATTGTATGAAGAAAATATTATAAAGTTTAAAATTCCAAATCCGATAAATTGCAATAAAGGTTTGTAAAATTCTTTTTTATTATAATAAACAGCAAGTGCCGTAAATCCGATTGCACATCCGGGAACCATAATGCAAGCTGTTGTTTTTGTTCCAACAGCAAGAGCATAAGCCAAAGCAGACATAAATACCGGAATTAAACGCTTAGTTTTCAGTCCGTACCAGAAAAGATAAATTGAAGAAATAATAAGCCCTGCAATTATCATATCCGTTTCAGTAGTTGTCATCTGAGCAACAACTGATGACAAAGATGAAATAATTAGAATTACCCATAATTTCTTTCGCATGCTGTATTTCAACAGAGAAAGAATATTATAAATTCCACATATAGCGAGAATAAATCCGGCAAATGCAGTATACATAACCCATGCCGAACGCTTAATAAACATAAATACCCATACGAAAATCAGTTCAGAATTTATAGGGAATGCGATATTACGTATATCTGCAACAAAAAAATGATTTAGATTATGATTATGAATCCAGAATAAACTTCTCAAAGCATGGTAAGATTCAGCGTCAAAGTTCATTATCGGCATAAAACTAGACATAAATAAAGCAGTAGATACTGCAATCAAAAATCCAACAGATAATACCGCAAGATATTTATCACGTTTTATACAAATTAAATATTTTCTGAAAAAAGATTTTATATCACAGAATGGTATTTTCCACACAGGTCTGCCGCGTTTAACCCATATAACATAAGATAAAACAAGAAATATTAAATTTAGCGCCAGAACACATGGAACATATATTGCAGAAAACAGAGAAAGTATTTCCATTGTAAGAACGACATTTGCAAATGCCGTCAGCAATAAATAAAATATTCCGTTAATATGTTTTTCATCAACCAGTAAACAGGTTATAAAATAAGATGTTATAAATACCATCAAAAAAGATATAATAAATAAAATCATAATCCTCCCACCTTTATATAAAAATGCTATCAGAAGATAAAATTTTTTGCAATTAAGACTTTACAAAAATTTTTTTTTACATATAATATTAATATGATCAAACTTAATCAAACACGACGAATAGTAAGAATTATGAAAGGCTTGTTATAAAAAGCGCTTACTTTTTATCGTAAAAAAAGTTTTTTATTACTTGACCTTTCCCCCCGAAAGGTCTTTTTTTTTGTTAATAAACGTAAATATTAAATAATTTTAGGGCAAGAAAAAATATTCAGTGTATTTATGATAAAGGTGAAAGTTATGCAAAAAAATATCCGACGAAACTCAATAATCAAGGCGAACACCCCGCTCGTCAAATTAAGAAATTTAATATGGGGACTGTAATTGTTGAGACGGAAAGGAATTTTATATAAATGATACCGGCAGTAACGGCAAGTGAATATATATACTCAAAATTAGGCAGCAATGCATCATTGCTCCCGCTGTTTGTCAAAGATATCTCAAACAGCACAGGTCTTACAATAGGTTCATACATAACAGGGAAAGATGTAGAGGGGAAAGACAGATTTATTGATGAATTCGGGACACAAGCCATATGGCTCGGCGGAATTCCATTTTTCAAAAAATTAACTGATTTAACATTATATAAACTTCTCGGCGTCGACCCGAAATTTGATGTAAGAAATCTAAAAAATAAAGAAATTTTAGAAAAAGCAATAGAAAAAGCGCCGACAGAAGAAATTAAACAAAGCATAATAAAAGCCTCAAAAAATCCAAAATATATCAAAAATCTTGCACTTGCAAAATTCGGTTTTTCAACATTTGCTGCTATATTTACTTATGCAGGACTGACAAAATTCAGGCAAAACTACAGACTGCAGGAAGCAAAAGAAAAATTGAAAGAAAAAAGCAAGGCAAAAATAAAAAATTTCCATAATTTTTATACACAAAAAGTTCCAAAAGCATTTTCGCCTGTGCATAAAAACAAAAAAGATATATCATTCAACGGATCAATACAGGATTTTATGTTTAATCCGGTTCAAAACCTTATGATTTTAGACGGCTCAATTACCGCAGAAAGACTTGCAAGCTCACAAAGCAAACAGGAATTTATAAATTATAGTATTAAAGAAGCCGGTACCTGGTTTTTTATGTACTTCGCAGGTGCAATGATTAAAAAACATTTTGAAAACAAATCAAAAGTTCCGATAAAACTTGATTCCATGATTATCGAAAGCAAAGAATTACCGCAGGCATTTAAAGACGGTTCCATAAAATCAAGTCTTGATGATTATTCCAGAAAAATCGGCACTAATGCAAAAGATATAGATATATATAATTTCATTCACGAAAATCCTGATAACTTTATTGTAAAAATGGCAAAACAGTCCAAATTAATTAAAACGCTGAAAAATTCCGATAAAATTGATACAAGAGCATATATAGATATTAATGAATTTAAAAATTTAAAAAATGATATTGAAGAATTATACAAGAAAGCTCCAAAAGACTCTGTTGACAAATATCTTAAACAGGTTGTAAAAGCCAAAAGATGCGCCGTTTTGAAAAATATCGGAATTTGTATCGGGGCATTAGGTGTTGCAGTTCCGGCACTGATGATAGCTTTGAGGTATATTCTCCCGAATAACAGAGAATACAAAGTTATGGAAATGGCAAAACAGGAAAATCAAAAAGAAAATTCCCTGTCTAAAACTGCCTGACTTACACAATATGCCGTAGACCAGCAGTTTTGCAGATTAAAGCCTCCGCAAAATCCGTCAATATCCATGACTTCACCGCAAAAATAAAGCCCGGAAACAAGTTTTGACTCCATTGTTTTTGGATTTATTTCTCTTAAATCAACGCCTCCTGATGTTACAACTTCACCGTCAGGGGAAACACCGGTAACTGTAACTTCAAAATTAAGAAGTCGATTTAAAATCATGTCGCGTGTTTTACCGTTAATTAAATGGCATTTTTCATCAGGATTAATCTTTAAACCTTCAAGGCAATATACTGCAAAAGATTTCGGCACATATTCAGAAAGCAGATTTTTAATACTCTTATGCGGGTTTGCATTCAATTCAGACTGCAGATCCATACTCCCTATAAAATTAAAATTAAGTTTATACGGGAAATCATCTCTCGCTTTTAAAGATGAAATCTTATAAACTTCAGGCCCGGAAATTCCTTTATGGGTAAATAAAACACCATTGATTGAAACGCCAGCCAGATTTGAGAAATCTTCTTTTGTTTTCAAACCGACAAGGGCAGGTTTAGGCTCAATGATATTATGACCAAGCATTTTTAACGGTTCATATCCTGCATGACCGCCTGTTGAAATAATTATATAATCCGCGGTGCATATTCTGCCTTTTGTAATAACAGAAAAACCGGCGGCTTCGCGATTAATTTTCAACACTTCGTCTTTTATAAATTTAACTTTTTTTAGCGAATTTAAAAATTTTTCTCTTACATCAGCAGAGCTGTTAGATACGGGAAAAATTCTCATATCTTCTTGCACATAAGTTTTTACGCCGATTTTTTCAAAAAACTCAATCGTGTCGGCTGTTGAAAATTTCGAAAATACAGAATACAGGAATTTTTCACCTCTTGGATAATTTGATGCAAGTTCTTTAAAATCATATTCTGCATGAGCGAGGTTGCATCGCCCGCCGCCTGTTGGTAATAATGTTTTCAGAGCGGAGTTTTTATCAAAAACAGTTACATCAAAATCATTCTGAAGAAAATACGCACACATGCATCCTGCAGGACCGCCGCCAATGATTACAGCTTTAGATTTCAACTCTTGTGCCATATAAAAACACCATTTCAGGATTTTCAAGATCACTGTGAATTTCTGTTATAGTCTTATGCAAAACAGGATGTTCAAAATTAGGTATCAATTCCAATAACGGAACAAGAGTAAACGCCCTTAAATGTAAAAATTTATGAGGTATAATTAAATCAGGTTCATTTATAATATCTTTATTATAAAACAGAATATCAATATCAATCGTCCTGTCTGAATAACCTTTATCAGTATTCGATCTGCGGCCGAGCTGTTTTTCTATTCTCTTGCATTCTTCCAATAGATGACGCGGAGACAGCGTAGTTTTAATTTCTACAACGGCATTTACAAACCAGTTTTCTGAATTCATTCCCCATGGTTCTGTTTCGTAAAAGGCCGAAGTACGAATAAGAGTTATCCCGTCAGCTCCACCGAGAAGACTCGTTGCCTGCTGGACAAAACCGATACGATCTCCGCTATTTGATCCTAAACTTAAGTAAACTATTGCCATAGCAATAATATTTTATGATTTTTCAAATAGGTTGTCAATATAGATTTTCAGATATTTTTGTTATATAATTCGTGTATGTTTATATACAGAATTTTATCTACAATATTATTCCTGCTTGCGCTACCTTTCTACGCAATTGTTAGAGCAGTAAAAGGGAAATATCTTCCCGGCTGGAGAGAAAAACTAGGCAAATTCAATGCCCCGGATTTAGGCGATAAAGTGATAATGTATCATGGAGTATCGGTCGGCGAAGTTATTGCCCTTGAAAATTTGATAAAAAAAACAAAAGAAACTTTTCCTGATTATAAAATTGTTGTAACAACAGGTACAAAAACAGGTCAGGAAATTGCGCATAAAAAATATGATAATATTGCAGATTTTATAACCTACTTTCCTTTTGATATCACTATCTGCGTTGAACTATTCCTGAAAAAAATAAATCCGACAGTTGTTTTAATCGCGGAAACTGAACTCTGGCCGACTTTTGCATCATACTGCAAAATGAAAAATATTCCGCTCTTTGTAATTAACGGAAGGATTTCTGATTCTACTTTCAAAAGTTACAAGTTCTTAAAAGGATTTTTTAAAGAACTGTTTAAAAATTACACAGAAATTCTTACCCAGAGTGAAGAAGACAGACAAAAATTCATTGAAATAGGCGCTCCTGCAGAAAAAACACAGGTTATGAAAAACCTTAAATTTGACGTAAAAAGAATTGATTCAGATATCGAAATAGGAAAAGGCGCAAACAGGATTATTATTGCAGGAAGCACTCACAAAGGGGAAGATGAAATCATTCTTGAAGCATTTACAAAACTGAAAAAACAATTTTCGGACATAAAACTTCTGCTTGCTCCAAGACACCTCACCAGAGTGAATAATGTGAAAGATTTAACAGAAAAAACAGGATTGAAATACGGTTTTCGTTCAAAAAATGATACATTTACGGATAATGACATAATTATTCTTGATACACTCGGAGAATTGAGCAGAATGTATCAAATATGCGATTTTGCATTTATCGGCGGGAGTTTCAATAAAACCGGCGGACATAACCCTCTGGAAGCAATTGTTTATGACAAACCCGTAATTTCTGGTCCGTCTATACATAATTTTAGAGATATATACTGGATATTATCACGTTCGAAAGCCGGCAAAGTCGTCAAAACCCCGAAAGAATTAACTGATTACATGTATAAACTACTTGCAGATAATGAATTCTATAGTCAAAGCTGTGAAGACTGCAAAACTGTTTTTAACTCACAACAGGGTGCTATGGAATTTGTTATTAACAAATTAAAAGAAACTATAAAGTAGTCTGAAATAACGATTTAACAGGATTTGCATACATCATTCAGATGATTTATGTTACAAAATGTTAAGTTTTTTGCTACAATAATTAAAGAATTCATTTTGTTGTGCCGTATATAAAAACACAAGGAAACAAAAATGAAAGGAAACAGGTCATGGGTATGGCTGCATCGCAGGCAAGATTTTTAGGTCTTACTGCAAGAAAAACAAATACTGAATATGAAGGTCAGCAGATCAACCAGCAAAGAACAACTTTGTCAAACCAATCTGCTAACTACTATAACCAGCTGTTAGGCATGACAGTTCCTGTTCCGCCTTCAACCGCTGATTACACAAAAACGGTTTATACTTTTGAAGACGGTTCTCTAAACAATTCTATTTCTTCTATGATAGCACAGGTTGATGGAACTTATTTAATCAGCTATACCTCTAGCTGGACTAACAACTTTGCTGTTGTCTCTACTGCTCCGACTATTTATACAAGAACCGGAGATGAAGATAACTATACATATTATGTAGGAGCTAAACAGTTAAGACAACTTGGAGCAACTATAACTGATGAAGATATTCAAAATGATGAATACTTGAAAACATTGTCTGATAACCAAATTCAACAATTACAGGAAGAAGAACAAAAGTATTTAGAACAATTAAATGAAAAATACGGTGAAGCTAACTGGCAGGTTAGATATGTTCAAAACACATCAACAGGAACCTGGTCGCCATACTTTGTAAAACAGGAAGTTTTGGATAGCGCTATATACAATGAAACAGGCGCTTCACAAAGTACAATCGCTACATATACTGTAGGCTCTGCTCAGGAAACCGAAGAAATTAAAGGCGTTACTGCCAGACTTGAACAGGATTCTACAGGACGTATCATCAATATCACACTCAATCCAGGTGATGCTGACGAAGTTACTTATGCAGTGAAAACAAACACAGTAACTGATCAGGCTGCATACGATGATGCTATGAACCAGTACGAATATGACAAGTATGAATATGATCAATCTATCCAAAATATCAATGCTAAGATTGAAATTATTCAGGCTGAAGATAAAAACCTTGAATTACGCTTGAAACAGTTAGACACTGAACAGGATGCAATTCAAACTGAAATGGATGCAGTTCAGAAAGTTATCGAAAAGAACACTGAATCTACATTCAAAACATTCGGATAGGAGCGTAGCCGCTCCACCCACCACTTAGGGCTTTGTATGAATTTACTTAGTCTAAAAGAAACAGGAGCGTAGCCGCTCCACCCACCACTTAGGGCTTTGTATGAATTTACTTAGTCTAAAAGAAACAGGAACGTAGCCGTTCCAGCCACAACTTAGGACCTTGTAAAAACTTACTCAGTCTTAACCAGGAACGTAGCCGTTCCAGCCACAACTTAGGACCTTGTAAAAACTTACTCAGTCTTAACCAGGAGCGTAGCCGCTCCACCACAACATAGGACTTTGTATAAATTTACTCAGTCTTAACTAGGAGCGTAGCAGCTCCAACACATAAGACTTAGCATTAATTTGCTTTGGCTTAAATATAATAAATTCAAAAATATATAAAAATTTAATAAATTTTGTTTCCTTAATTAATTACGACTTTTATACCCGAAAGTCGTTTTTTATTACTCAGATTGAATTGAAAGATTCATAAATTCAATGTCATCATAATCAATATAGGCAGTCTGTTTTAAATTTCGGCCTGTCTTTATAGTCACCTCATTTATCTGTCCTGGCCTTAACAAGTTATTCGGGATTTTTATCCTCTGCCCGTCGCCGTTTAACTGGATATCAGCAATTTTTGAACCGTTAAAATAAACCTCCGGAGGACTGGAAAAAGAATTTACAATAGAATTCTGCCTTAATTTTTTAGCCATAAGTGTATCAATACCGATTATTGAGCCTATAACAAGATAATTTCTTTTAGATAGAGCATTTGCAGCAATTTTAAAAGACTTATTAAAGAAAGGTCCAATTGATTTTCCTTTAAATTCACCGGAATTTGCTGAATTTTCAGAGAAATTATCATCCCCCAAATGAAACATCTCGGAAGAAATTATTACATCCTCTATGTTGCTTTTTTCAATCCCGACAACAATTGGCTTTGAAGCCGTATGCTCGTCTATTGTAAGCGAGAAAGGTCTGTAACCTTCTTTTTCAACAGACATAATAGTAGGTGCTTTTATATTAGCATTTAATTTAAATGCGCCGTTGCTGTCAGACACCGTTGAATAATTATGTTTAGGCAAACTCACTTTTGCACCCGATACAGGCAAATTTGTTGCATTATCTACAATCCTGCTTGAATTTCCCATGCCCGTCTTTGAAACTCCGCCTTCCATAACAGCAGAATAAACTGTTGATACACTTATCAACGTAGCGAATATTAAAACTGATAAAAATTTTTTCATAAAACCTCACTCTTATAAACAGTTTAAATAACTCTAAATATAAGTTAATTAACCTGTTTGGTGATAAATTATACATTAATAAAAATTTTTAAAATTTTATTTGAAATTTGAAATGTTTCTGATAAAATAAATTTATGACAATTTAATTTATGCCGAAGTGATGAAATTGGTAGACGTGCTAGACTCAAAATCTTGTGTGGGCAACCACGTGCCGGTTCGAGTCCGGCCTTCGGCAAATAAAAAGACACCTGACTGGTGTCTTTTTATTTGGCATAAGAGCAAAACGAGAAGCCTAATGCGCAGCATTATTGTCGGTTCGGCGGATTGTGAGCAGAGGCTGGAGTTATTTTGCTGTATGCTGAAAGCATTAAGGCAAAATACGTAATGCCGTTTAACGCGAACAATCCAAGAAAGTCCGGCTTTCGGCATTTTTTATTACAAATTGTTATTTACGCCGGACTCTCCCGGCTTGATTGCTTCGCAATCAGCCGCTTCTTCCCTCTCAACAGAACTGACATTTAGTCAGTTCCGTTTCGGCAGAGTGGCCTTCGGCAAATAAAAAGACACCAGTCAGGTGTCTTTTTATTTGGTATAAGAGCAGAACGAGAAGCCTAATGCGAAGCATTATTGCCGGTTCGGCGGATTGTGAGCAGAGGCTGGAGTTATTTTGCTGTATGCTGAAAGCATTAAGGCAAAATACGTAATACCGTTTAACGCGAACAATCCAAGAAAGTCCGGCCTTCGGCATGTTTATTGTATAATTTAGCCATATGCAGACCAAAAATGTTACAAGAAAATTTTATCCTATATTGAATTCTTTTTTAAGCTATCTGCCTTCAAGATTTCTTGTAATATTGAACTCCATTATTATAATCCCGTTTTTTGCACATATGCTAACAACAAAAGAAATGGGTATATATCAGCTTTCAATTGGAATTCTTAATCTTTTATGTACCTGCTCAACAGATTGGATCACTAAATCTGCTTTAAGATTTTATGAAAAATATAAAATTTTAAATAAATTACCTGAATTCTATTCAAATATTCTTTTTATATCTTTAACTGCATATTTAGTCATTGTAATCTTTTATTTTTTATCAGCGGATTACATTTCAACAAAATATTTTATTAGTAAAGATATACTGGCTTTACTACTAATCTTAATTATCCCATGCGGAATACGCCAGTTTTTATATCAGATGCTCAGAATTTTTAACAAACCGTTTCTTTATACTTTCAGTATTGTTATATATCAGTGTGCACAGCTTTTATTTTATCTGATGCTGTTTAAAATTTTTGGCAATGTAAAAACAATATTAACAGCAATGATTATAGCAATGGTAGTAATCGATATTTATATAGCCAAAAAGCTTACTTTTAAAGCACCATTAATGAATATTTAACATATTCCTGTCCTAACAGAACCTTATCGATTGAAGATGTAATATCTTCTACAAATTTTTTACGCTTAGTGCCAAAATTAATAATCGAATTCATAGCAGAAAACTCGCAGTACAAATCAGAATCTTTTTTTGACGCAACGTTATTACAAAATTCTGCCTGAAACAACGAAATCTTGTTAAAAAGCTCATTTGCAATTTGTCCGGCATTTGTTCCATCATATTTATACTCACCTAAATTAACACCAACAGCAAAATCCAAATCATTAGGAATAGGATTACCGATAAGAAAACCGGAACCATAGCCTACTTTAAAAGTATAGTTCATTTCTCCATATTGTTTTTTGGTTATTTCAAGAGAATTATTTAATGCATTTTCTAAAGGCTTTATAACATCTGATAAATACGGGAAGACTGCAGTATTAACTCTTGGACTGACATAAACATATTCTGTAACATGACTTAATATTGCAATAAATAAAACGAATATAAAGGTTAAAATAAGAATAAATAATCGTTTATGCATAAAAATTCTTTCATAAAAGGGAAACTTATAAAAAAGTTTCCCTTTTATATATAATCAAATACTAATAATCCATTTTCCAGCCGTCATTAATGATTTTTGCAAAACAGTATCCGTAAGAATCACCATCTGCAGAAGAACAATCTGTACTAAAACGATTTGATAACGCTTCGACATCACCAGGTAAAACATAACCATCATAGCCCAGTTTAAACGAAAACAAATCACGCCCTAATATATTGGGGCCGGCTTTCCCATTAGTATCAGTGACAACAGTATAAAATTCGCCCCAATCAGATAAACATATAACTGCCCCGCTTGTTAAAACAGCACACTGGGAATCATCCGGGACTGTATCACTCAACGCGATAGCTTCACCATTCATATTTGCATAATCAGAACCAAAACAATCAGATGTATCATTACCTGGACAAGTTGCTGTAGTTTTAAAATAGTTAGAGAAAAAATATGCAATCCCTTCACGTCTCAGCTTAGATTCTCTTAAAGTTGATGCATTGCTGTCAGTCATAATCTGTAAAGCAGCCTGGGAAATGTCATTATATACTTTATGAAGTTGGGTTACATAAGTTGATTTTTGATGATTCTGCATTAAAGTAGGTACTGTCAACGCAGATACAACGCCAATAATGCCTAAAGTTACTAAAACCTCAGCAAGGGTAAATCCACTTTGTTTTTTAAGCAAAAAGCCGTCAAGTTTTTTAATTAAATCCCTTGAGTTAAACTGATTAGCGCCCCCCCACCCGGAAATTCAAAAAATTTTTCATCATTTTAATAATCCTCTTCTTTTTATACTTACAATATCAATTGTAACATATTTTCATATTATATTCAATAAATAAGCAAAAAAATTTTTTACGCTTTTTAAAATGAATATGAAAATTACCCCATTTATATCAAACAATAATATTTACTCACAAAAATCTGAAAAAAATTCTCCGGCGTTTGGAACTACTCACAGATATTACAAAAATGCAAATGGCGAATTTGGAACAAATACCTGGCCTTTCAGAGACGATATTGACTGGAAAGCGCTTTCTGAATACGAAAAAAAACATTTTAAAAATACACAAAAAGTTAACTTGGTTCAATTTGCCTCATCCGATGGTTCTGAGGCGTATACACAAATAATATCACTTATTGAGAATAATCCATCTGCAGATGATAAAAAATTCTTCCCGATAAAAGCATTCGATATTGATCCGGAAGTTGTTAAAGCCGCGCAAAGCAGGCTTTTAAACACTATGACTTTCGACAGGGTATCTCTGCAAATGAATACCGAAAACTATGACAAATATTTTAAAGAAACAGGCAAAAAACTTGATATTAAAGATGATATAAAGTTTGATAGCGTGAAAACTCTTGAAGTTTCAAAGATATTAACGGATAAAGTTGTATTTGAAAATGCAGATATGTATAAAGTTCTTGCAAAAATGGAAGATAATTCAAATACTATTCTGATGTGCAGAAATATTTTAGGCTACTTTGATGACAATAAAATTGAGAATTTTATAAAACTTGTAGCGGAAAAATTAAAAAAAGGAAGCCTTTTCCTGATTGGCGAACATGATACCAGAATTTCATTTACTGAACGTTATTTAGGAGAAAACGGATTTACAAAAGTTATGAAACATGTATTTAAAAAATTATAAATTAACATTTATACATACTTTGTACTTTTTTAATTTATTTCTGGTAACATATAAAAAAACAAAGGCAAAAAATTTTCTGTTCAGATTTTTCAATGTATTATAAAAAAAGGATTTAACATTGCAAAATACATTAACTAAAAATTATACAGATTTAAGTCAATCGAAAAGTTTTCTAAATTCCGATAAAAATCTCTTTCTGTACATAGAAAAAAGGTTAAATCAAATATTTACAAATGAGATGAACAGTGAAAACTCAATTTTCCGGAAAGTAAAGCCTTCTGTAATTCAGAAAATGGCTTTATTTTTATCAAAAAATATAACCAGATCATGCTCTATAGGAATTGCGGGCGAAACTGCAAGCGGCAAATCAACAATTGCGCTTGATATTATTAACACAATACAAAGCTTTGCAGATGAATACTGTGTTGAACATGCAATTACGCGAATTAATACGGATGATTACTATTTCGACCGCTCAGATATGGTTAAAAAAGCAGGCAGTTTTGCCGAATTTGCAAAACATTATGACCTTGATGTTCCGGAAGCTCTTGAACTTGAATTAATGAAAAAACATATAAAATCATTACTTTTCGGGAAAGAAGTTTACCTGCCGGAATATGATATGTCAGGCACTGCAATAAGACGCGATAACGTAAAACTGGCATTACCATCAAAAATTATTATATCTGAAGGTTTATTTACTTTAACTGACAAAATTGCAGACGCGTTTGATTTTAAAATATATGTTGACGTATCGCATAACGTACAGAAAGAAAGATTTTACAGACGTGCCGAAGAACGGGGGCTTGGCGATTCTGCGGATGAAGTTTATACAAATGCTTCAAACAAAGCAAAAACGCATATTCACCCGACTGCATCAAAAGCTGATATAATTTTGTCAGGCGAGGCAGAGCGACAGGCCTACAGAAAATTTATAAATCAAATACTTATACTTGTGAAAGAGATTTATTTTTAGCCTTTTCTTTCATTTCTTTGTTATATCTGAATTTTGTAAACAAATTTGATGAACCTGCTATAAAAAATCCCATTACGCCTATTCCGAATAATAAAGGTAGACCTGCAATCAAAACTTTTTGTTTTAAAAGTTTTTTATACATTGCATCAACGTTGCCGCCTTTGCTTTCTGCAATTTTTCTCAAATCCTTGAGCTTTGGAACTTCCAAATTTTCATTTATAAGCTCCCTGCATTTGCCATTTTTATAAAGTAATTTTCTAAAGCCTTTTTCAAGAAGTTCGTTTCCACAGATAATATAAAAACCGACAATCGGGTATCTGAATAATGTTTCAAGGAAATTTTGTTTTCCTCTGTCTTTTGAGGCGCCGAAATACCCTGCCCCGCCGACCAAAACACATGATGTAAGCTGTCCTCTGCTTAAGGCAAGTTTGCCGTTATTATCTGCAAAATCAAGACTTAAATACTTATTAAAAAAGTTTGCTTTCTTTTTGTTATTCTTAAAAAATTTTGTACCCGGTGCAAGAATGGTTTGTGACAAATTCTGCAAAAATTTTGATTTATCACCGCGTTTTAAAAGCAATGCACTCAATGCAAGACAACCTGCATAAATACAACCTGCGAGTTTTATATTTTTTTTAGCGCTTTTTTCTACTTTTTCTGCATGTTCTTTGTCTTTTGGCTTATCTTTATTAAGATTTGCAATATTTTCAAAATCAGACTGCTTAAAAACTTTTAAGGTCATCAAATTTTTAAAATAATTAAGAGTAAATTCAACAAGCGGGATTGCAAACGCACTTAAAGCCAATGCAGCTTTAACAGGCAGAAGTTTTTTATTTGCCTGTACATTATTTGATTTAAGAAGTTCAACAGCAGGCTTTGAAATCTGTTGTTTCAAATCTGCAGGAAGTTTTTTTGAATAAATTTTTCTAAAAATTCCTTCTCCTAACAGCGCCGGGAAATAATATACAAGTATAGATTCTGATAACTCAAGAAAACTGTTTTCGGCTAAATCTGCTCTGCTTCTGGCAAAAACAGCTTTTGGGACTAATCCTGTTGCACTATCCTGAATAAATCTTATGTTAGAAAGTCCTGCTCCGCCTTCCTGCACACTTATAATTTTGCTTGCAGCCTTTAGACCTATTCCGATATTTCCTGAGTTTGTAAATGATATATTAGCTTTATTTGTTTTCATTAGTAATTTCCTTTATATAGACTGACAACACAAAAAATGACCTGCTATACAATAACAGGTCATTTTATCTTTATTAATATTATCAGCTTATTGCCAGCTTAAAAGACCTGTTATTTCAAACAGGCGCCACCAAGATTGAGTGTTTAAATTTAAGATTGGCATAAAATTACTTTTCCTTTGTTGAATTTATACTACTACAGTAATAATAAAATGTCAATAACCATATTATACATGAATTTTTACAACAGCTTTTTTTACTTTTTGCGGAACACCCTCAAGCGCCATTTGCGGTCTGTGAGCTTCATGAGGATAAATCATGACAAATCTTTCAGGTTTTAATATAAATGAAGCATCCGGCAGATTTTCTGGATTTTCAAAAAACATAATATCCTTTTCTTCATTATAGGATTCGTTTATTTTAAGTGCTGCAGGCGAAATACAATCCAACCGCTCAGAGCCGTCCAGAAGCATTTGAATATCAATGCATTTTTTATGAGCTTCAAATCTGCAGTTTTCAGCCAATTTAGTATCATAAATATCTACATTCGCATAAATATACTCATCAATTTCATAATGACCGGCAGGTGTTTCTGCATTCAATGAAATAAGAAAATCTGCTGTCTTTTTAGATATTTCACTGTATTTAGAGAGATTTTCAAGATTATCACAAATCATATTAACCGCCTTTAAGTTCTGCCATTGCTTTATCAAATTCATCTTTATTCGGGGCTTTGCCATGCCAGCCAGCATTATTTTCCATAAATGAAACCCCTTTTCCTTTAACTGTGTTTGCAATTATTACAGCAGGCTTTGAAGCTTTTTTAGCATTTTCGATAGCCTCATAAACCGCACTAATATCATGTCCGTCAATTTCCTGAACATCCCAGTTAAAGGCTCTTAATTTTTCATCCAGAGGATCAAGACATTTAATATTCTCTGTGCAGCCGTCAATTTGAAGCCTGTTTCTATCAATTATAGCTATTATATTATCAAGTTTTCGCTGACAACAGTGCATAAAAGCTTCCCAAACACTTCCTTCCTGCAGTTCACCATCCCCTAAAAGACAAAAAACGTTTGCCGGATTTTTATCAAGTTTTAACGCAACAGCCATACCGGAGGCAATAGATAACCCCTGTCCCAGAGAGCCGGTAGCCGCGTCAATTCCTGGGCATACAGGCATAGGATGCCCTTGAAGACGCGAACCTAAAATTCTAAATGTCATAAGTTCTTCTTTCGGGAAATAACCAAGCTGCGCTAAAACCGAATATAAAAGCGATGATGCATGCCCCTTAGAAAGCACAAATCTGTCGCGGCTGTCAAAATCTTTTGAATTTCTCCATTGAGGACATGTTTTCATACATTTATGAAAAAGAACAGTCAAAAGTTCTACAGAAGAGAGTGCGCCCCCAATATGGCCTGATTGGGCATTATAAACCATTTTCAGAATATTTTGCCTGTTTTCTCTGCATAAAATTTTTATTTCTTTAATTTCTGTCTCACTTAACATCTTAAACTCCTCTTGGTACAAATTTTTCGCGTAACACTCTTAATACGAATAAAGGCAAAGCCGGAAAAATTCTTTTAAATCGTTTCGGTTCTTTAACTGTTCTATAAAGCCATTCTATACCAAACTTCTGATAAATTTCAGGTGCTCTTTCAACAACTCCGGACCAGACATCAAAACTTCCTCCAACACCGATAAAAACAGATTCAGGAAAGTCTTTTTTAGCTTTAAAAATAAATTCTTCCTGCTTAGGCGAACCAAGTGCACACAAAATTAAACGAGGCTGTCTTATCTTAACCTCATTAATAATCTTTTCATCATCGTCAAAATACCCGTCATGACAATAAGTTATATAAAGTGCCGGAAATTCTTTTTGCAGATTTTCTTTTGCTTTTTCAACAATTTCGGGTTTAGCACCGATTAAAGCTACTGATTGTTGATTTTTAGCACATTCTTCAATTAACCTGTGAGCAAACTCAATACCTGCAATACGCCTTACGCTGCGCCCCATAATTTTAAGACCCGTTTCAATCCCGATACCATCAGGAATAACCAGTTCTGCCGAATTGATTATTTTTGCGAAATCAGAATTTTTACATGCATTATTAACCATTTCCGGATTTAATGTAACAATCTGTCCGGAAATATTATCAGCATACTCGACAGCCTCCTCAAAAGAGAATAAATCCACATTTAAACCCAAAAATTTTACAATATTTCTTTCCATAAACTAATTATAAACTAAGAAACTAATTTGGTAAAGCAAAAATTAAAAATTTTCGATATAAGAATATTAAATTTGCGATAATGATGTTTTTTATGATATTATTGTTACGATAATAGGAGATATATTTTATGGCGAGCAAAGAATTTTTTTCAGACTCAAATGAGTTCAAAAGATTGATGTCATCCGCACGTGCTACAATAGTTACACCGTTTTTCGCAAATAACGTTGAAGAAGTTAAAACAGTATCAGAAGCTTATAAACTTGCAAAAAACAGTCCAGGAACAATAGAATTAACAGGAATGCCTGTTTACAAACCAGAAAAAATCGGGCTTCCTAAAGATGCTAATCAATTACTGTTTAATGACGGCGCTGTAGTAGGACGATGCGCTGCAGCAAGAAAAATTGCCACAGAACCGGGCTGTGATTTAAAAGCTATACTTCCTATTATCAGAGAGGCCATATACCACACCAGAGACAGGTTAATGTACAAAACAGAAGCCATAATCGGACTTGATAAAGATTTTATGGTAAAAGCACACCTTCTTATTCCGGAAGGATTTGAAAATATTATGTATAGCTGGATGCTCAATTTCCAGTATGTTAATGAAACTTATGCGAGTTTGTATGAACATTCAAGAGAAATTGACGAAGGCGACATTTTTGTATTCTCCGATCCTGACTGGTCGCACCCTGATTTCCCGTACGGATTAACATTTTTTGATCCGGAACATAACTGTGCCGCAATTTTAGGCATGAGATATTTTGGAGAACACAAAAAGGGAACATTAACTTTAGCCTGGGGTTGTGCATCACGCAACGGTTATGCATCCTGTCATGGAGGAATGAAACGCTATAATCTTGATAATAACAGAAGTTTCTGCACTGCCGTATTCGGACTTTCAGGCTCTGGAAAATCAACCATAACCCATGCAAAACACAATAACAAATACAATATTACAGTTTTGCATGACGATGCATTTATTATCAATGTTGATAAAAAATATTCCATTGCACTGGAACCTGCTTACTTTGACAAAACAGCCGACTATCCGCCTGAAGCAGATGATAACAAATTTATCCTAACTCAACAAAATGCCGGCGCAATACAGCTTGCAGACGGAAAAGTCATTTCAATTACTGAAGATATTAGAAACGGAAACGGGCGTGCAGTTAAATCAAAGCTATGGTCCCCAAACAGAGTTGACAGAATTGATGAATCTATTAATGCGGTATTCTGGCTTATGAAAGATCCGACAATTCCACCGGTATTAAAACTTACTGAAGCATCTCTCGGAGCTGCTATGGGGGCTACTCTTGCGACTAAAAGAACATCTGCGGAAAGACTTGCAAAAGGTGTTGATCCCGATGCAATTGTTGTTGAACCTTATGCAAACCCGTTCAGAGTATACCCTTTATCTGTTGATTATGAAAGATTTAAACAGCTTATATCAGATGGCGTTGATTGCTATATCCTTAATACAGGCGATTTTATGGGAACAAAAATATCAAAAGAAACTACACTTCAAATTATTGAATCAATTGTCGAAGGGAAAGCTCAATTCCATCAATGGGAAAACTTTTCTAATATAGAAATAATGGATATAGAAGGCTTCAACACTTCTTTGTCAGATGTAAAATATGCATATTCGTTTAAAGCAAGAATGAATGACAGAATTAGTTTTGTAACTTCAAGGAAAATTGATAAAGCAGGAATTGATAAACTTCCGGACGATGCTTTAGAAGCTTTAAATAATGTTATCAATGAAATTCCATAATAATAGTTTTATACCAAAAGAGGAAAGATTATGTTAAAAAAATATGCAATGTCAAATATGGGTTACGCAATTGCGCTTGTAATTATTATCGGTCTTTTTATGATTATAAGTGCACCAATGATTGTAGATAATTATAAAAATGATAATAAAACAGCTCAATCAGAACAAAATAACCGCACAAATAATGATTACGAACGTGAAACATATGAACGGTCTGATGTCACAGACCGCGAGGGTCGTTTTGTTGATATTATGAGAGAAATGCGCAGAATTGAGGATAATTTAAATTCAAGAGTAAATGATCTGGAAACAGCTCAAAATGATTTACGTCAAAATATTCAAAACTCCTCTCAAGAAAATCAATCATCATCTTCTGTTACAGACAAATTCATCTGCACAATTGAAGGGAATTTAGATTCTGAAGGAAATTTTGTACCAATCGACAAAAGAACGAATGTAGAAGATACAAAAAAACAGAAATTTGTATTTGTCTGTGAATATAAGGAATAAAAAAGGAGCTGTTATAATAACAGCTCCTTTTTTTATTAATTTATAAAATTATTCAACTTCAATTGCTGATACAGGGCAAGCTTCTGCAGCTTCTTTTACACAATCCATATTATCTGCTACAGCTGCTTCATTAACCTGAGCAACACCATCTACTGAAAATACTGCTTCGCAAACTGATTCGCAAGCGCCGCATCCGATACAAGATTCGTTTACTTTTACTGTCATTTTACTTTCTCCTTATAGTTTTATACAATGTGAAAAAATTTTCACAAAATAATTATAATATAAAACATTTAAAAATTCAATCATAAAAATTAATTCTTATTTCTAAGAAATATCCCATCTTCCGCAGGTACCTCCCCAGCGGGCAATAATATTTCCTTTAATATCTTTAATTTTGTCAACATGATGAATATCTTCACCGCCCTCAACAATTGTGATAACCTCGCAATTGTTTGAACAGCCGGTACAATCACAAGTAATAGAATGGAAATTCATTTCTCCTACTTCCCAACCCTTAAAAGTAGTAGTCGCTTCCGTATATTGATGATTTTCCATTGCAAGCAACGCTGCACCAATTGCGCCCATTGTCTGATGATGATCAGGTACAATAATCTTATGTCCGAGAGCTTCTTCAAAAGCTTTTACCATACCGGAATTTGTTGCAACACCGCCCTGAAATGAAAATACAGGCAAAAGTTCTTTACCCAAAGCAAGATTTGCAAGATAGTTTCTGACAAGAGCCTGACAAAGACCATATAACAAATCCTCCACAGGATATCCAAGCTGTTGTTTGTGGATTAAATCGCTCTCTGCAAAAACTCCGCATCGCCCTGCAATACGGGCAGGATTTTCAGATTTCAATGCAGTATCGCCAAATTCTTCAATAGGAACATTCAATCTTTGAGCCTGATGATCAAGAAAACTTCCGGTTCCTGCAGCACATACAGTATTCATTGCAAAATCAGTTACAATACCGTCTCTTAAAATAATAATTTTGCTGTCCTGCCCGCCGATTTCAAGAATTGTCTGAACGCCGGGAACATTAATACTTGCGGCAACAGCATGTGCTGTAATCTCATTTTTTATAATATCAGCACCAACTAAAGCACCTGCAAGATTTCTGCCGGATCCTGTAGTGCCGACACCCATAACTTCATAATCAGTCAATTTCTTAGCATAAAGTTCATTCAAACCCTTTTGCACTGCCATAACAGGCTTGCCTGCAGTTCTTAGCATGTAACTGTCTACATACTTGCCTTTTTCATCTACAAGAGCTAGCTTTGTTGTAACTGATCCAACATCTATCCCTAAATATACTGTCAAACTCATTTTATTTAATTCCTTATTTATTCAATAATTTTATAATAACACAAACAAAAATAAAAAGAGCCGACATATTAATAACTTATTCTTTGCGGGTAATCTTTAGGTATTTTCCACCCTTCATATTGAATTAATGCAGTACAGAAATAAGGCGTTTCCCCTTTACAACCGTTCAATAGCGTATCTCGTGTTCCATCCCATTGCCACATCCATGGTTCAAAACCTTTATTATTATGATATTTCCAATCCTGATTTAGTGCTCTGGGCTGAAAATTAAATGCAAAAGCACATTTCCCCAACATCATTAAAGTTTCAGGATTTCCATCCATACACTTGGCTGCATTTTGTGGAAAAAATAGCCAATCTCTTGTTGTATCCTGCTTAAATTGTTTTAACGCACTGCCGTCAGGAAAATATACAATAAATGTACCGTCAGCCAATTCTTCTGTTTTCAAAATTTTCATATAAGGAGCCAGATATTTATTAAACCATTTTTCTGCATCAGATGAGCCCGGTATAAGATTACCATCCGCATCAGTCTGCGCCCCCTCTAAATCCTCATACCAGTATATTTTATCGCCATAATCATTTTCAGCCATTACAACAGCCTGATTTATAGCTGAATAAAACTTTTTTAGTCTTGTTTCAACAACAGTATTCTTGTGATGTTGAATTAACACAGGCATAGTCATGGCGGCGACTACCCCGATAATCCCTAAGGTTATTAAAATTTCTGCAAGCGTAAACGCGGCTTGTTTTTTTAGTGAAGAGTGATGAGTGAAGTGTGTTTTTCTGCTCCCTCCACAAATGAATGGGGCGAGGGGATTAAAAGATAAGCCTTTTACTCTAACCGGCCTACCCTCATATCTTCTTATCTTCTTAACTTTAAAAAATCCACTAAAGGAGCTTAGAACGCCCCCCCCCCGACAGGCTTTAATTCTCTTGTCTCAAGTTTTTTCATACTCTAACTCCTTATTAAATCATAACTACAACTATTATTATAATCTATTTTTTTATTTTTTTCAACTGTTCTGCAATTTTTTCCGTACCGTCAAATTTTGCAAGCGAAAGAGAATTTCGTTGAAGTTCTTGTAATCGTTCCTTGTCTTTAATCAGTGCGGTAACTGTTTCATATAACAATTTTTCATTTATTTCACTGTCTTCAATATAAATTCCCGCATTTTTTTCAACCATAAATTTTGCATTTTTCCTTTGATGATCTGCAGCAGCATAAGGATAAGGCACAAATATCGGGGCTATTCCTGATGCGCAGATTTCAGAAATGCTTAAAGAGCCGGAGCGGGATACTGCAATATCTGACGCCTTCAAAACAGTAACCATATCATCAAAATAAGGTTTTACAATAAGATTTTTATCTTTTTCATATTCGGGATAAATTGTCAGGAGCTGTTCTATAACTTTTTCATAATTTTTTCTACCTGTCTGAAAAATCACCTGCAGATCAAAATCTTTTGAAAAAGATTTTAAAACCTCAACAGAAGCATCATTTATTGAACGCGCTCCCTGAGAACCTCCCATTATACAAAGAGTTAATTTATTTTCTAACCCAATATTTTTCCTGGCATCTTCTTTAGAGAGGGTTTTAAATGCCGAACGAATAGGATTGCCGTTTACATAACAGTTTTTATTCTTCAAAAATTTGCAGGCGCTGTCAAATGCAACCGAAACACATTTTGCACTTGCAGAAAGTTTTCTAGTAACAAGCCCTGGCTGAGCATCACAATCATGCATCATATAAGGCAAATTCATTAGCTTGGCTGCCATTAACGCAGGAGCTGAAACATAACCACCGGTGCCAAAAACTACATCAGGTTTATATTTTTTAATATAATAACAGCATTTTAAAACAGCGCACCCTAGCTGAAACATCCATTTGATAAAATCAAAATTTGCATGACGCGGCATACCATGAACATTTACCCCCAAGAATTTATATCCTTTTTGAGAAACAATGTCATATTCAAGATTTTTTGGATTTCCGACATAAAATATTTCTTCGCCTTTTAATGCCTCTGCAACAGCTATTGCAGGATAAATATGTCCGCCTGTTCCGCCTCCTGTTATAAAAAATCTGCTCATTTAAAATCTATTCCTTATTTTTTTAATTCTTTTTTTAGAAATATTTAAAAGTATTCCGACCATAATCATTGAAACAATAAGAGATGAACCGCCGTAACTTATGAAAGGAAGCGGCACACCTGTTGTCGGAAGGAATGAACTTGCAACACTCATATTCATAAATGCCTGAAACGTAATGGAAAAAGTAATTCCGACAGCTAAAAGCTTGCCGTACATATCAGGACATCTCGCAGCAATTACAAAACCTCTCTGCATAAAAGTAAAAAATAAACCGATTACAAGCACACATCCGACAAAGCCGAGTTCTTCCGCAATAATTGCAAAAATAAAATCTGTATGGCATTCTGGCAGATAAGAAAGTTTCTGAATAGAGCCTCCGTAGCCGACTCCGCTAAATCCGCCTGATGCAAAAGCAATAAGCGATTGAATAATATTATACCCTGCGCCTAAAGGATCAAGCTCCGGATGGCGCCAGGTTTTTATACGCTGGAGCTGATAAGGTTTAATAATTGTAGTAAGCCCTACCACAAGCGCCATAACCATCGCACCTACACAGCTCAAAAAAAGCTTCATTGACCCGCCTGCAGCCATATACATTACAACGGTTGTCATCCCGAGAAGAATTACCATAGAAAGGTTTGGCTGTATAAAAATTAATCCTGCCATCGCAATTATCGGGAAAAACGCCCACACCCATTTATTCTGGTCGAAAAGATTTGCATCTTTTCTAAAAGCATTCGCAAGCAATAGAACAACGGCAGGTTTTGCAAATTCTGAAGGCTGTAATTGAAATCCTGCAATATTTATCCATCTTTTTGCACCGTTTACAACAACACCAAGAGGCGTAAAATCAACTAAAAACAATGCAATCAAAATTGATGCCATAATAATAACATTCCAGTCTGCAAGTTTTTTATAATCATAGTTCATAAAAAACTTTAAACCGAAAAAACCGACAATAAAACAAATTAACTGTTTTATCAAAAACTGAGCAGGATTTCCGCCCTCATCAAGACATTTGGGCGCAGTAGCCGAAAATATCGCAAGAAATCCGATAATTACAAGGAAAGCTACGACAATCAACAATGTCTTGTCAGGAGACGATATTATAATACTTTGAATTGGCTGCTCACTGCGTCTTTCCCGCGGTTCACGCCTTGTTGATCTTTGATAAGACATATTCCTTAAATACCTTTCCTCTTTCCTCATATCCGCTGAACATATCAAAACTTGCACAGGCAGGCGATAATAAAACAACATCAGGATTTAGTTCAATTGCCCTGTCAATTGCAGACTGCATTGTGTCTTCCCTTAAAACATTATCAAACCCGCTTTTTCTTAAATTTTCTTCAAATCTGTCAGAGGCTTCGCCAATCAAAATTACAGTTTTGATATGTTCTTTCACAGCATCACAAAATTCCGTCAAATCCGTATTTTTATCACGCCCTCCGGCAATCAATACTACATCACAGTTATTAAATGAATTAATCGCAACAAGACTTGCCTCAGGATTTGTGGCTTTTGAATCATTATAAAAAACTGTTTTACCGCTTTGTGCGAATTTTTCAAGCCTATGCTCGGGAACTTTAAACGACATAATTGATGACTTTATATCTTCGTTTGAAATTCCTTCAATTTTGGCGGCAATAACAGCACACATAACATTCTGATAATTATGGCTGCCGATAAGCGGGCAGTCATCAAGAGTAATAATTTTTTCTTCTTTACCGTTACGTTTAAAATATATTGCTCCGTCTTTTATGTAAGAGCAGTTTTCGCCTATATCTCCGTCAAAAAGGAATACTGTTCCGCCGCATTCTTTTGAAAATTCAAGCAGTTTTTCATCTTTTGCATTCAAAACAGAAAACTGCGGCGCCTGAGGACCTTTAAAGATTTTAGCCTTGGCTTTAAAATAATTTTCCAATCCTCCATGCCAGTCAATATGATCGGGAGTAAAGTTTGTAAAAACAGAAATCTGCGGCTGGAATGAATTGCTGTATTCTAACTGGAAAGAACTACATTCACAAACCATAAAATCAATATCTTTATCCAGCAAATCACATGGCGGAACTCCGTAATTTCCGCAGGGTTCTGCTTTATATTCACTTGAAAGTATATGCGCTGTCAAAGCTGTTGTTGTTGTTTTCCCGTTAGTTCCTGTTATTGCAATAAACGGAGTACCTGTTTGCGATGCGGCAAGCTCTATTTCAGATATTACCTTTATTTTATTTTCTTTTAATTTTTGCATTATCGCTGAATGCGGAGGAATACCCGGCGATGTAACAGCAATATAAGAATCATTTATAAATTCATCGCTGTGTCCGCCCATTTCTATTTTAATCCCTGTATCTCTAAGTTCTTTCAAAATTTGAGCATCTTCAGTTTTTTCTTCCCGGAATTCAGTTATATAAACATCTGCTCCTGCCTTATTTAAGTATTTAGCAGCAGAAATTCCGCTTTTGGATAACCCGAGAACCAGAACTTTTTTATCAGCCAATTTTACATTCGGTAACAATGATTTCATCTAAATTATTCCTCGATTAAATAAAATATACAAAATAAGCGCTGAAGCGGAAAGAATTGCAGAAACAAGTGCAAAGACGCATACAATTTTCTTTTCACTCCAATCGCATAATTCAAAATGGTGATGTATCGGTGCCATTTTGAAAACTCTTTTGCCTGTTGTTTTAAAGCTTGTAACCTGAATTATAACAGACAAAGTTTCCATCACAAAAACGCCGGCAATAAGTATCAAAAGTATTTCAAACTTTCCTAATACAGCAACAGTTCCCAAAAGTCCGCCGATTGCAAGCGAGCCCGTATCCCCCATAAATACCTGAGCTTTTGGCTTATTGTATTTTAAAAATCCTGCTAATGCACCTGCAACAGCCGCAGAAATTATCGCAGCTTCAGGATATCCGGAAAATAAACAAATCAATGCACACGCCGCAAATGAAAAAATGCCTGTTGATGCGGCAAGCCCGTCAAGTCCGTCAGTCAAATTGTAAGCATTAGAAGCTCCCGTAATAACAAATACTGAAAAAACAGGATAAAACCAGCTCAAATGTAGAACATAATGTCCGATTGCTATATCTCCAGCGTTATCTTTTGTCATCATAAGATAAAGAGTCGGAAGCATTGCAATTGCAATTTGTCTTAAAAGCTTTCCTCGCGGGGTCAAGCCGTCATTGCCTTTACCTTTTAACTTTATATAATCATCTTGAAATCCTGCAAACGTATAAAATAAAAGGGTTAAAAGTATAATAAAAGCTTCTGTCGAAAGCCTCTGCGCCATTGCAAGAGTGATAATAGAACCCAGAATTATTGCAAGAATTATAAAAATACCGCCTGTTGTAGGTGTACCCTGTTTTTTAGCATGAGCTTCTGGTGCACAGCCTTTGACATACTGCCCTATCATATGCTTTTTCAAAAAATCTATATAAGGAACGCCAAAAAGCAAACACAATATCATTCCCAGTAAAAATGCAACTGCCAGCATTATCATTTTTTTTACCCTTTCCGTAAATTTTCGTTTAATTTTGTCTATTTTCGTCAGTCGCTGCGCTATAACTCTTTTTTACAATTATCTTGATACATCATTATACGCTTGCTCCCGTTTTTACCCTTTCCGTAAATTTTCGTTTAATTTTGTCTATTTTCGTCAGTCGCTGCGCTATAACTCTTTTTCACAATTATCTTGATACATCATTATACGCTTGCTCCCGTTTTTACCCTTTCATTATTTTTTTAAATTCTCTATTATCTCTTCAAACTTCATCGCCCTTGAAGCCTTTAAAAATATTGTAATACCCGCATGCAAATTATCAAGAATGTAACGAGATGTTGCAAGATTGGTGTCAAAATGTTTTACATCAAATCCATACTTTAATAATTCATCGCCGATATACTTTGCAAGCTTCCCGACAGTAAGAAATACTGCCTGTTTGCCTTGAAACTTCCTGCCGAAAAATTCGCCGACTTCGCGGTGAAACTCAATTTCAGCCTCGCCCAGCTCTCCCATATCACCAAGAATTACAACAGGATTTTCATACAACTCCAAAAATGTTGAAACAGAAGCTTTCATTGATTCAGGATTTGCATTATAGCTGTCATTTATAATTTTATATCCGTTAATTTCCTGGATTTCCCAGCGTTTTTCTATCTGGTGGTATTTTGCCAGACCCCGCTTAATCTCTTCATAAGACATACCCAGCTTAAAGCCAAGTTCAATTGCAGACAGAGAATTTTCAATATTGTAATCACCTTCAACATTTAGATCGTATTCATCGCCCTTATAGCGAAATTTAGAATACCCTTTGCGTTTTTTCAAAATTTCCGCATCATTTATTGAATAAAAAATCTTTTCACCCGCAAAGTCTGCGAATTTTTTAATCCTTTCATTATTCTGTGCAATAAGAGTATTCTTTAAATATTTTGTAATTTCGCATTTAGCTTTTGCAATATTATCAAGACTCCCCAGACGCCCTATATGAGCAGAACCTGCATTTGTAATAATCGCGAAATCAGGTTGTGCATATTTTGTAATAAGTTCAATTTCTCCAAACCCTCGCATTCCCATTTCAATAATCAACACTTCAGTATCTTCGGGCATTGAAAGAACTGTCTGACAGAAACCGATTTCGTTATTATGGTTAGAGAAAGTTTTGTGAGTTTTGAATTTTTCAGACAGAACAGAATACACCATCTCTTTTGTCGTAGTTTTGCCGGAGCTTCCCGTAATACCAACAACTATAGGATTATATTTTTCCCTGGCAAAATTTGCAATCTGCAAATAAGCTTTTAACGTATCAGGAACTTTTAAACTGAACTCAGAACAGCAGTCTTTTGTACAAAAACACCCTGCTGCTCCGGCCTCTATTGCTTTAGCACAAAAACTTTCCCCGTCAAAGTTTGCCCCCTTTAAAGGCAAATACAAATCACCTTTTTTTATCGTTCGTGTATCAGTAGAAATATCAAATTCTCCATTGATATGTCCTTTAATTTCGGCATTTGTAGCTTTTTTCAATTCTTCTACAGTAAATTTCATCTCTCCCTCGCTAAAATAATTTTACCGCAAACAAACACACCGGAACGTAAAGTTAATAAATGTTAATAGTGCTTGACAAGGGCAATTGAGCAGGTGATAATAATTGATGTATTAGTATGCGGTAACTCGTTGACAATTTTTCGAAAGCTTACAAAGCAAAACAGATGCGAGGGACAAGCCATTCTGAAACATATAAAATAAAAACAAATTTACCCGAGTGCATTAATAATATAAAGCCGGTAATAAAAAATGTTTCAAAACTTGACCTTAACCGTTAAAAGGCGGTATATGCAATCCCGTAAGCTATGTCGAAAAAACGAAACCCAAGAAAGGAAAAGAAAATGTACGCAATTGTAGAAACAGGCGGAAAACAGTATCAGGTAGAAGAAGGAAGATACCTTGATGTTGAATTATTAGACGGCGAAAAAGATTCAAAAATAGTTTTTGATAAAGTCGTTATGATAGTAAACGGTAAAAAATCTAAAGTAGGACAGCCTTACGTTGCAGGCGCTTCTGCTGAAGGCACAATCGTTAAACATGACAAAGAAAAGAAAATAATCGTTTACAAACAAAGACCTAAAAAAGGTTACAGAAAAAAACAAGGACACAGACAGGGCTTCACAAGAGTAATGATTTCTAAAATCAGAACATCTGCTCAGAAAAAAGCCGCTGAAACAACTGAAGAAGCATAAACTATCCTCCTCTGGGAGATGGTTTACAAATAAAACAGATGCGAGAGGACATAAATACCTCGAGTGCATTAATCAATCAAAGCCGATAATAAAACTATCGGGAAAGTAATACAAAAAAATCGTACAGAGGCGGCACTTCAATTAACAGTAAGTTAAGGCGACGTACGTAGTACATAAGGAGAAATAAATTATGGCACATAAGAAAGGTATGGGATCAACCCGTAACGGACGTGATTCGGAAGCGAAGCGATTAGGCGTAAAAAAATTCGGCGGTGAAATCGTTAAAGCCGGAAATATCCTTGTTCGTCAAAGAGGAACAAAAGTTCATCCCGGCAACAATGTAGGCATTGGTTCTGATGATACATTGTATGCTTTAATTGACGGTCAGGTGAAATTTGAAGCGCACAGACGCGACAGAAAACAGGTTAGCGTTTACGCGGTGTAAAAATTAAAAATAAAGTTATACAAATCAAATAAATAAAGGGCTGCAATTGCGGCCCTTTATTTATATTCAATAAATATTTTCATTCATTCGGAATGATAAAAGCTCATGCCAGACTGTTCCAGCACCGAAACAATCAATATTTTATACTATCGTAATACTCGGTATAATTTGTTTTATCTTTACTAAAATATATTTCTGATTTCTTAAAGCCGTCTTTATCAATCATACAAATAGCAACATCACCTACTGCATTGTCCTGAGTCCCATAATAGAATTCATACCTTTTTACCTCACCTGTTTTGGAATTAAATGCTGTGGTTTTATTAATCATACGTCCATTGTTATATTCAATATCTCTTGCAAATTGGCTTCCGTCCGCTTTCAATTTTTCTTCAAGGTCAAATGGAGAAGTTCCATAACTTACAATATCATCTTTATATGGAGAATTATCCCTGTCATATTCAAATGTTCTAAAATGAAACTCACCATCCGCACCGTATGTTGTTTCAATATGTTTTAATCCTTTTGAAGCGTCGAGAGGGTATGAAAATTCCTGTATAGCCTCAAAATTTTCCTTTTTTGAGCCGTCTTTATCATATCTGTAAATTTTTACCGGTCTGCCGTTTTCAAAAATTGTCAGCTTTGATGCTAATTCGTCTTTTTCTACTTCAAAATCCTTTCCTTCAACTTTCCCCTGCGCCGTTAAATCAGCTTTCAATTCATCTATACTTTTCTTTTCGGGCACTGTTTTTTGCGCAGGGGCAACAATTGCATAAGCCTTTGCGGCATCTGCGGTTTCTTTTTTTACAATATCAGGAGCTATTGTTGCTGTATTTGAGTTATTTTTGTTTTCAGCAGGAGTATTTACCTGAGATTTATAAGCGTAAAGTAAATTTGTACTTACAGGGCTGATTTTATCCATATAAAAACCTTTCTACACTAAAAATTCTTACATACTACTATAAAATTAAAACATAAGATAAATTGCATGAAAAAATAAATAATGTTACAAAATATTTACAGATATCATCAAACATTAAAGATTTTAAAATTTTTACCCGATATAAAAATTGTAATCAAAAAAATAGTGGAGATAATCAGATATGTTAAAAAAGATAGTATCACCTTCGTGTAATGTATGCGACAGTGTGGAATTTATATTAAGAGGAGCGAGAAAGCGCCGTCATTTGGCGTTAATGTCCGCAAAAATGATTAATGCGGATGCAGGTATTCAGACACGACTGCATGCACTAAAGTAGTGCTTATTGTTTAGAAAAGAAGAGAGTTTATATGCAAAAAGACCGGTTATATCCGGTCTTTATTTTTAGTATAGATTATTGTTCCTCATGTCAACAAACTTTATTCTGTAACCCAATATTTGAGCAATTAATTTAACTTCCTTATACGATATGGTCTCATTTCTTAGTTTTTGAGACAGGCTCGCAAGAGAATAATTTTTATTTTTATATTTGCCGATTTGTTCTGCCAGTTCTTTAAGCGTCATATCTCTGTCATTTGTAAGATTTTTTATTTCATTTACTATTTTACTCATTTAATAATTATAACGTTTTTTAAATATATTTACCCTTATTTAAATATATATATTGACAAATCAATAAATATATTTAATAATAAAAATATGGAGGCTTTATTATGAAAAAAGGATTTACACTTGCAGAAGTGCTTATCACATTGGGGATTATAGGAGTAGTAGCTGCACTGACTCTGCCTGCACTTATTGCAAACCATAGGAAAAGCGTTATAGAGACAAGGCTTGCGAAATTTTACAGTATAATAAATCAGGCTATTATAGCATCAGAAATAGAAAATGGAGATAAAATATATTGGGATCAACTATCTTCAGATAACAGCCAAGCAATAGATGATGAAGGAAAACCTGTAGCTATGGCATGGTATAATAAATATCTTGCAAAATATATTGATACACTAAAAGTAGAAGAAGATAACAATTATGAAGGAAAAATAAAAGTTTATTTTAAAGATGGGAGCCTGGTTTTAATTTCTGGAAGTAGCTGGATATTTTATCCGAAAGCACATGATTATGAAAAACTAGTTAATTCAAATGACCAAACTGACAGGAACCGCGAAGATTCCGGTATTAAATATTTTACATTTTCGTTTTATCCCTGGAACAAAAACAATAAATATCATTACGGGAAAGGGCTTGAACCTTATCTTAACAAATGGGACGGCACAGAAGAAACATTAAGAAATCACAATTCATATGGATGCAAAGAATCTGTAAGCAATGAAAGAGCTTACTGTACGGCGTTAATTCAGATGAACGGATGGAAAATTCCTAAAGATTACCCGTTAAGATTGTAGTTATGGTTTTATAAGAAATTTTATTGCTTTACCTTCGATGTGCTGATTCATAGCCCATTCTACTTTTTCAAGAGGCAGAGTATCAGTAATAAGCTTCTCCACTTCAACATCACCGGATGCTATATAATCTAACGCCATCCTAAAATATTTTGGCGTATGATGAAAAACGCTCATAAGCTTAATATCACCATAATGCATTTTTGTAGTATCAAAAGTTACGGTAGAACCTGATTTACATCCTCCAAAAAAGTGAACCGTACCGCCGGGACGTACGCAAGAGAATATTCTCTCCCAAATTTCAGGCAACCCGACACATTCAACAGCGACATCCAAACCTTTATGTTCATCCGTATATTCTCTGAATATTTTTTCAGGATTTTGATATTTTGTTAAATCAACAATTTCATCAGCATGAGCAAATTCTTCTGCCGCTTTCAATTTTATCGGATTTCTGCCAGCCACTATTACTTTTGCCCCCTTTAGTTTTGCAAGACGAGCAAACATCAACCCTATAGGTCCAATTCCGATAATTCCTACAGTTTGTCCGGGTTTAATTCCTGTTCTTTCAACACCATGGACAACATTTGCTAGAGGTTCGCAAAAAGCAGCCTTATCAAAACTTAAATTATCAGGAAGAATAAGCATATTTTTCTTAACTATACGTGCCGGAACAGTGATATACTCAGCGTAAGCTCCGTTTAGCAGATCAAGATTTTCACATAAATTATACTCTTCTCTTTTACAGTAGAAACAATGTCCGCAGGGGGCAGAATTTGCCGCAACAACTCTATCGCCGGCTTTAAAATTTTCAACGCCCCTGCCAACCCTTTCAACAATTCCGGCAAATTCATGCCCGAAGCCCGACGGAATTGATTTTATAAGAACAGGATGACCGCGTCTGTAAGTCTTTACATCAGTACCGCAGGTTAAAGCTGATATAACTTTTACTACAACTTCACCTTCCTCAGGCGGTTTGACCATAACTTCTTCTAATTTTATATTCTGCGGTCCATAGTATTGAATTGCTCTCATAATTTTTTCGCATCACCCTTCACTTTTTCACTCATCATTTTTTACTTTTATATAAGCTTTCATTATGTTGTTAGACATTGTGTCATCAAATGCTTTTTGAATATCATCAAATTTGTATTCAGTCGAAATGCCTTTAACTACAACTTTACCACTTTTCAACAATTCAAGAGAATCTTTCAAATCTTCAGGCGATGGAGAATAACTTCCTAGAACTGTCAATTCTCTGTAATAAATTTCATTATTTGGATAAGAAGTTTCATCATGCGGAGTGCTTGAAAATACCAGAATTTTACCGCCGCTTCTAACATATTTCAAAGCTGTATCTATTGCTTTATCAGCACCTGAAGTCATAAAAATACAATCAGCCTTATAATCATCAGCCAATTTACGAACATCAAAAGCTTTTATACCAAAAGATTTTAAAAATTCAATTCTTTCAGCTATAAGATCGCACCCGGTAACATTATAGCCATATGCTCTCAATGCCTGGGAAGCCAAAATGCCGATTGACCCTAAACCAACCACAAGCACATTATCATCTTCTAACAGATTTGAACGCTTTATAGCTCTGACAATACAACCCAGAGGTTCATAAAAAGAAGCCTCAACATCTGTCAAATTTTCAGATTTTAAATGCGCAACATTTTGAAGATGTTCTTCACTCAGATATACATATTCGGAAAATCCGCCAGGGTATATGTTTGTAGACTTAAAATGTTCACACATAGAAACATTGCCATGCCGGCAGTAAACACAATTTCCGCATGGAATATGATGTGATGTAACAATTACATCGCCTCTTTTAAATGAAGTTTGCGAATTTATATCAACAATTTCAGCAACAATTTCATGCCCTAAAACAGTGCCGTTTTTTGCAATTTTATGAATAAATTTCACAATATCAGAACCGCACAGCCCGCAGCCCAAAACTTTTACAATTGCACCCTTTCTTCCATCTAACTTTATATTTTCAGCATTTTTAAGAACAATTTTATTATTATCAATAACTGCTGTTTTCATATTCGCCTCGCACAAAAAATTTTATCACAAACTTGAAAAGATAAAAAATAAATTATATAATATGTATATGACAGTCATAAGAAGATTAAATTGTTTTGATGCTCCTAAAATAAAAAAAATGATTTCCTATCTGACAGATGAGGATGGTGAAAAATTTTCACGAGCTTTATCAAAAGATGCGCTGCTTGTTTTACATAACTTATTGCCTTTGAAATATAAATTTTTGCCGGCATCATATATTTTACTTGAACAGAAAGAAATTCTTGGACTTGTAACAGTAATTCCGACAAGAGGCAATCCTTACAAAATCAATATTTCGAGGCTGATTTTTCAGAAGAATATGTATGATGTAGGCAAACGGCTAGTTGAATTTGTAATAGCAAGATTAGGGGCAAAGGGAGCTACATCATTTATTGTTACGGTTGACCAGTGCCATGATGAACTGCTTAATCTTTTTATGCATGGATGCGGCTTCAGGCAGTGCAGTTATGAAAATTTATGGAAACTTGATAACTTTAAACCTACAACAGATGTTAAGGCAAATTTCAGATACTGCCAGAATTCCGATGCAAAACAGGTCGCACACCTTTATAACAACGAATTAAATAATTTATACAAACCATCGCTTGAAAGAATTCCTGATGAATACAAAGACCCTGTATTTGCAGGACTGACAAACTTTTATAAAAACAGATATGTTCTTGAAGAGCCATCCACACATCGTATTATCGCGTATCTTTCAATAACTACAAGTGATAATCTTAATTTTATAATAGATATGTCGTTAAATGACGGATATGATGTACCTTATGACGAGATATTGAATTTTGCCCTATCTGAAATTGCCAGAAGAAAAACAACATTCTATGCATTTTTAAAACACAGACAATATACAAAAAATGCAGATATTTTAGAAAAATATCTGCACGAAAGAAATTTAAACTGTATACAAACACAATGTGTTCTGGTCAAAGATTTTTACAAACAAATACGCCAGACTGAAAATGTTTTGCAAATTTTCCAATTTGGTGAAGGCAGCATTTTTTCTTCTAATTAATACCAGTAATTTTCTTTGTTACGAACAAAAGATAAGTTTCCTGATTTACCCTTCATGTAATACATATCACCTTTATATGCAACAAGCTCGGGATTATCCGTTACCGTATAATAGAATGTTTTTTCCGCTTCAGGATTAACCTCATTTACAGCATCAACAATCCTGCTCATGGTATAAATAGTTTGATACTGATTTCCCCCTACAATATTAACGTGTGTGAAATGAGGGAATTCCGTAGTGATAAAATCTTTTATACTATTAACCCCTGTCCCATGAAAAACATGATAAAGAGTATGTGTATTAGTATCCTCATCAACTAGATTTAACACAGCACAGGTTCTGACTCCTGTTGTGCTCAAAGGAGTATTGATATCAGACTTTAGCCAGCCGCCTCCAAGATCCGGATCTTCTGTTGACATCCCCGATGAATAATCTTTTGGACCTTTATATGGCTGTATTCGTTTTGCATCATCAGTAGGACAGTAATTAAATATGTATTTTTCAAAATCACCTGTTCTTTCAAAGCAGTCATAGCCACACATAATTTGAATTCCATTGCTGTGAGGCTTTATACCTTGAAAAGAAATACGGGGTATTACTGGATTTTTTGAAGTTAATAAATTTATCATCATTCTTGCTAAAACACGTAAAGCTAAATAATTTACTTTATGTAACTTATTGTAAATCAAAAATTTTATTTGTGATAAAATTATTAAGACGAAAGAGGCAGGATATGAGTAATTTAAAAATTTATCTTGATAAAGATATTAATAAAGACCTGATAAAAACAAAAAAAATAGCAGTAATTGGTTTCGGCTCTCAAGGATACGGCCAATCAATGAATTTGAAAGACAGCGGCTGTAATGTAGTATTAGGGCTTCGTTTAGGCGGAAAATCCGATATCAAAGCAAGAGATTACGGTTTTAAAACAATGTCTATTGAAGATGCCGTTAAATCAGCAGATATTGTTCAAATTCTTATTCCTGATGAAATTCAGGCAGAAGTCTATGAAAAACAAATTAAACCTTATATGAAAAAAGGTCAGTATTTAATGTTTTCTCATGGATTTAATATTCATTATAAAAAAATAGTAGCACCTGACGATGTAAACGTAATTATGGTAGCTCCAAAAGGTCCGGGACACACTGTAAGAAGCGAATATCAAATAGGCAGAGGCGTTCCGTCTTTAATTGCGGTTTATCAGGATCCGTCAGGGAATTCAAAAGATATTGCACTATCTTACGCATCCGCAATCGGGGCAGGACGTGCAGGAATTCTGGAAACAACATTTAAAGAAGAAACTGAAACCGATTTATTCGGAGAACAGGCCGTAATATGCGGCGGTGTTTCGGCTCTTATTAAAGCAGGTTTTGAAACACTTGTTGATGCCGGATATTCACCTTATATGGCATATTTTGAAGTATTGCATGAGATGAAACTTCTTGTAGATTTGATAAATCAAGGCGGACTTGCTGATATGAGATACTCAATATCTAATACAGCAGAATACGGCGATATGACAAGAGGCCCGAAAGTTATAGGCGAAGAGTCGAGAAAGGCTATGAAAGAACTGTTAAAAGATATCCAAAGCGGCGCCTTTGCTAATGAATTTTTGAATGAGATGAAAACAGGATGCAAAAAATTCAATGAATTAAGAAAAGAAAATGCAGACCACTTAATAGAAAAAGTTGGCGCTGAAATCCGCTCCTCATTTGTCTGGGGAAATGACAGCAAGATTATAGACAGAAACAAAAATTAGAGGTTAGGAGGGTAAGAAGATAGGAAGGTAGGCTAATATAAATAAGGCTACACCTGTTATTTTTACCTTTAATACTTCAAAACGGAGTAAAAAATGTACAGTACAGATACAGATTATGAAATAGTAGTATTTTCAATAGGCGATACAAAAGCAGGAACAAAAATGGGCAAACTCCAGTTGAAAAACCTTGAAGACGGCTCTATTTTAAACTGTATTCTCTGGGAAGAAACACTGAACCGATTTGACAGCAAAGTTTTCAGAACCGGAAATATAGTGAGAATTGTATCGGCTTCATTCAACGAAAGATACAACAATTGCCTCGTTTCAGCTCTTTCTGTAGTGAAAGAAGCAAAAATGGGGCTTGATGAACAGGAAAGAGAAAAAGTTTACTCTGAACTGGTTTCGTATTTTGATAAAATTCAAAATGAAAAATTAAATCAATTCTTAGTGAGATTTTTCACCGAACACAAAGACAAGATTAAAGTTATGCCTGCCGCAAAACTTATGCACCACAACTATATAGGCGGGCTTATGATTCATATTCTCGAATGTCTGAAATACGCAGAAGTTAATATGGATTTATCTGAATATAATTTTAACCGCGATAACATACTTGCAGCCTGCATTTTACACGACATTGGGAAAATTTTTGAATACACCGTTGATTTAGAAACAGGTCTGATAGATTACGATGAAAACTTTAGAAAAGAATGGCTCACACATTCACAATATGGATTTTCATTGTGCATGATGAACGGATTTAAAGAAATTGCAAAAATGATAGCAGCCCACCATGGCAGAAGTGACTGGGGTGCAATTATTGACCTTGACCAGAAAGATCTTGAGCCGGAATTATATTTTATACATCTTGTTGATAATCTTTCAGCAAAATTCGGCAAAATTAATGTTCACATTTTAGAAAAAAAAGGGGTATAAAACTTTGTCAAAACTGACTGAAAAACATGATTATAAGGGAACGCTTGTATGTGTAGAAGGGATAGACGGTTCAGGTAAATCCACACAGCTTGCACTGTTACGCGACTGGCTAAAATCAAGCGGACATGATGTAATTTTTACTGAATGGAATTCATCAGAATTAATCAGCCAGACAACCAAGCTTGCAAAGAAAAAAAATATGCTTTCTCCGCGCACATTTTCACTATTACATGCCGTTGATTTTGCAGACAGATTTAAACAGGTTATCGATCCGGCTCTAAAAGCAGGATTTATAGTCCTTGCAGATAGATACGCATATACTGCTTTTGCAAGAGATGTTGCAAGAGGAGTTGATCCAAACTGGGTAAGAAGCGTATATAGCTTTGCGATAAAACCGGATCTTGCTGTATATTTTGATATTGATCCTAAACATTCAATGGAAAGAATATGTGCAAACCGCGCACCAAAATTCTATGAAGCCGGTATGGATTTAAAATTAAGCAACGACCCTTATGAAAGTTATATGATTTTTCAGGGAAGAGTAATCAGAGAATATCAAAAAATGGTTGAAGAATTCGGACTATTAAGACTTGATGCAATGGATTCAATACATTCAAAACAGGTTACAATAAGAAAAATGCTTGAAGAAGTCCTGAAAGCAAAAGGAGTAAGTTTATAATGGCACAATTCAAAACAAAACATGGATATGAAGGATTGCTTGTTGTTATAGAAGGGACGGACGGTTCCGGCAAATCCACACAGCTTGAACTTCTAAAAAAATCAATTCAGGCAAAATCATACGGTGTAATAGTTTCTGAGTGGAAAACATCCCGTCTTATCGCAGGGGTCATAGATGATGCAAAAGAACGAAATCTGCTAAATGCAACAACATACAGTCTTTTATATGCCGCAGACTTTGCAGACAGACTAGAAAACCAAATTATTCCTGCACTAAAATCAGGTTTTATCGTACTTCTTGACAGGTATTATTATACAGCACTTGCAAGAGATGTGGTCAGAGGCCAAAATATTGAATGGGTAAAAAATCTTTACGATTACGCTCCTGAGCCGGATTTGATATTCTATCTTGATATGCCTGTTGATGTTTTGTTGAAAAGAATTATAGGGACAACAGGCCTGAATTACTATGAAAGCGGTCGTGATGTCGGATTTTCAACAGACTTTTACAAAAGCTTTGAAATTTATCAGAACAAATGCCTTGAACAGTATGAAAAAATGAAATCTGAATATAATTTTATAAGCATTGACGGCACAAAAACTATTGATGAAATTCACGCAATTATGAATAAAGAAGTTCAAAAAATTCTGGATTCAGGAGTTTTGTATTAGCGCTGGTAAGCTATTTGGCAGCCGGAAGTCCGGATGTCAGGAGGGCAAGCCGATTTAGAGGGTAAGAAGGTAGGAAGATAAGAAGGTAGGCTATTTGGCAGACAGAGGGCCGGATGGCAGGAAGGCAAGCTATTATCGGTAATGTGGCTTTGGATAATTAATTATATCAAGCAGAACAAAGTTCATGCAAGACTCAGGTATCGGGTGGAGCGGCACGCTCCCCCTCTCTCTTTGTGAGAGGGAGCAGCTCTTGACGAGCTTGCGAGTCACTAGAGATGCGGGTGA
>CALVEO010000013.1 GCA_944326615.1 Candidatus Gastranaerophilales bacterium
CTTCTATATCTCTGTTAAAATTCAACCAGTACATTTAAAATAAAGAATAGCAATTGAAAAAAATTTCGGGATGTAGCGCAGTCTGGTAGCGCACCGTGTTCGGGTCGCGGGGGTCGCAAGTTCGAATCTTGTCATCCCGATTTTTTATTTTATAAAATTATTTTGTATTTTAATGTCTTTTTTTGTAATAACTTGTGTAGTGTTTTTTTTATTTGTGTAATATATATTAATAAAATAATAAAAAAGAGGTTGACTAATGGAAACAAAATGCTTAAATTGTATAAATTTTAGAAAAGCTGTTATGATAGGCTGTGGATTTGTCGGTTCTGCTACAGTTTTTTGTTTAATGCAGAGCGGTCTATTTTCAGAGATAGCAATGGTAGATACTGATAACGGACGCGCTGAAGGTGAGGCTTTGGATATAAGTCATGGTGTTCCATTTGCCAAGCCAATGAAAATTTATGCTGGAAGCTATGATGATGTAGAAGATGCTTCTATTGTTATAATAACTGCAGGCGCAAATCAAAAAACAGGAGAAACACGCCTTGATCTTGTAAATAGGAATATTGAAATATTTAAAACAATTATTCCGGAAATAAAAAAAAGAAATTTCAAAGGGATTCTTCTTATAGTTTCAAATCCTGTTGATATTTTAACAGCGGTTTCAGTAAAGTTAAGCGGACTGCCTGCACACAGGGTAATTGGTTCCGGCACAGTTCTGGATACAGCGAGATTAAAATATTCAATAGGAGAACAGTTAAATGTTGATAGTAGAAGTGTTCATGCGTTTATCATAGGCGAACATGGAGACAGTGAAATTGCTGCATATAGCAGCGCTAATATCTCAGGCATTCCGCTAAACAAATTTTGCGAAATGCGTGGGCATTACAACCATGAAGAAACAACTTCTGAAATTGCTGAAAAAGTCAAAAATAGCGCCTATGAAATTATATCAAGAAAAAAAGCAACATATTACGGTATTGCGATGTCTGTCAAACGTATATGTGAAGCAATTGTCAGAGATGAAAAATCAATATTGCCGGTTTCTTCTATGATGTATGGAGAATACGGTATTTCTGACATATCTCTTAGTATGCCTGCAATTGTAGGTAAAAACGGAATTGAAACAAAGGTTCCAATACAGCTTAATGATGAAGAAATGCTAAAACTTCAACAATCTGCAAAACAGCTTCAAGATGTTTTAAAAAGTGCTGATATCTAAACTGTGAAAATTGGAGTATGCTGATTTTAAAATAAATTGTTGGACTTTATTGAATTATGCTTAGTATGTCATATTCTAAAATTAAATCGCTTGATTATACATGTGTTTTGACAAATTCTGTTTAGATAATTCTTACTTAAAATTAAATTTTTAATCTTATGCTTAGTTGTATTCATTTATCGAATGAGATAGTTTTCTTGCCAAATGTTTATCATACTTAAGCTTATTTTTAAATATGTATTTGTATACAAATAATTTATAATTTTCTTTTATGTAAAAATAAAGATTAGATATTGGCGGTTTGTTTATTTTCCCTTTGTAATTCATTTTTTGTGTTTTTTCAATAAAATTTAATAAACATTTATCCTGTATGGTTAGTTTTTCTATATAATTGCTGTGGTAATCTTCAAAACCGTTTTCTCTAACTATTTTAACATCGCATCCGCAAATATTTGCTTCTTCCAGAAGCAGTGAACAATCGTCAAAAGAATAAAGAGTTTTTGTTTCTCTTAATAGTTTTGCAAGTTCCTCTTTTGTTTCAGGGTATTGCATATTGATTTCTGTCATATCTTTAAATTCCGGAATATCTTTCCATTTCCCGCCTTTATAGACAAAATAGCATTCTTTAGTTTTTTCAGTATCATCTTTATAAAACGTTTTTGTATCAAGAGTTGAAATAAATAATTCATCTGCGTCAGGATAAAATAATTTGTAAAATGTAAATTTTAATTCATAATCATCATATTGTTTAGTTCCTCCATTTACTCCTGGATAATATAAAATATATCTCACAACATTTTGAAATTTTAGAGGATTATTAAACACAATTTCAGGATAAATAACAATATCATTTTTTCTCATTTTGTTAGTGATATGAGAAATATATTTACATTTATATTCAGTAGGCTGTGCATACATATAGACATCATACCCCTTTTCTAAAAGCAAATCATGTAATTTGTATAGAACTTTTATTCCATTGCTCTTATAATATTTGGGAGCCCATATTATGTATTTTTTCATTTCCAAATTTCCTTTTTTAATAAGTTTACATAAAATACAAATTATATAACATAATAATTACGGAATTTTAAGAGCATTCTATATTTAGACATGATGAGTTTGGTTTGCAGCTTGTCTTTTTCCTGTACAATTTGTTTTAAAAAGAAATGCAAGCGGGATTAGGCAAAAGGCAATAAATGCAAATATTTCAAAAACATCTACATAAGCTGTCAAACGTGACTGTGTAAGCAAAGATTTGTACATATAAGAATTTGTTTTGATTGTTGCAAATGTGCTTGATGCATTTGACATAAAAGTTCCCAACAACGCAGCGAATTTTTGCTGGAATACAAGATTAAAGTTGGAAAGATTTTCAACCAGATAAACCTGATGCATCTGGCTATGTCTTGCAACAAGTGTTGATGCAACTGAGGCAATAATAGCTGTCATTGTACTTTTACACAAATTGTGCAGACTTGAACCATTTGTTAGTTCTGATTTTGGCAAAGTGCCGAGAACAAGCGCCGATACAGGGATAAATACCAATATGACACCGATACCCATCAATACCTGAGGAATTGCAATATAAATAAATGAAACACTAAGGTTCAAATTTATAAAGAAAAGAATTGAAATTCCTAAAAAGAAAAATCCTATAGCAATTAAAATTCTGTTATCAAAAATTTTCATTAAAGAATTTATAACTAACATCATAAGTACACATGATATAATACGCGGAGCAAGCGCATACCCGCTTAAGATAGCCGTATAACCCATCATATTTTGTAAAAACTGCGGGATTAGAACGATACTTGAAAACACAAGCATGTTAACAGAAGCACTCAAAATTGTACCGATTAAAAAGTTTCTGTCTTTAAACAGCCTTAAATTAATCAATGGCGCACTGCTTTCCAATTCACGTATGATAAAAAATACAAGCATGCAAACAGAAAATCCCGCAAGCCAGCTTATCCAGGCACAGTCAAACCAATTGTACTGCTGACCTTTGTCAAGAACAATCTGCATGGACAAAAGCCATAAAACAAGCGAAATCATTCCAAGAAAGTCTGTCTTTTTTATTTCTTTTCTTGATTCAAGTTCTTCAATATTAGCATGTACCATAGAAATTGAAAGTATTCCGACCGGAATATTTACAAGATAAATCCACTGCCAGTCAGCGTTATCAACAATAAATCCGCCAAATGTCGGCCCGAGAATTGCAAAAACCATAACAGCAATTCCATATAAGCTCATTGCAATCCCCCTTTTATCCTGCGGAAATGCTGCAAGAAGAATTGACTGGGCAAGCGGAGTCATAGGCCCGCCGCCTATTCCTTGAATAAGCCTTCCTAAAACCATCAAATTGAGGTTAGGCGCAATTGCACAAATCAAAGAGCCAAGTGTGAATATTCCTATGAAAATTTTTAAAAATCTCTTTCTTCCCAGCAGATTTTCAAGCCAGCCTGACATCAAAATCAAACAGGAATTTGCAATCATGTATGATGTAATAATCCAGTTTGCCTCATCTATCGTTGAGCCAAAATATCCTGAGATATGCGGAATTGCAACGTTTGTGGCAGAGGTGGCAAGGCATGCAAAAGATGTAGGTAAAAGTATCGAAAACGCCACAAGCCACAGAGGTGCCGGTGTATGTTTATACACATATTTTGTCATTATTTAACCTTTACCTCCGGCACAACAGACATTCCTGGAACTATATTGTATTTTGAGATATCTTCAGTAAATACAATTTTTACAGGAACTCTTTGTACAATTTTTACGTAACTTCCGACTGCGTTTTCAGGAGGGAAAAGACTTGCTCTTGCACCTGTTGAACGCTGGATACTGTCAACTTTTCCTTTAAATTTTTTGCCGCCATAGGTATCAATTTTAATTTTTACAGGCTGTCCGGGTTTCATATTTGCAAGCTGTGTTTCTTTAAAATTTGCCACAATCCACATCTTTTCAGGTACAATCGCAAACATTGGCTGTGCCACCTGAACATAATTTCCTTGTTCAACTGAACGGTTAGTAATTTTCCCGTCAGCGGCTGCATAAATCTTTGTATATGAAAGATTAAGTTCATCCTGTTCAACTTCGGCTTCAAGTCTTTTTATTGAAGATTGAATTTCATTGAATTTTGCTTTTGCGGAATTATTATTTGCTTCTGCAACAGTAAGTTTGTTCAGGCTAGCTTCGTAATCCTGCTTGGAAGATATTCCTTTTTCTCTCATTTTTGAATATCTTTCATAATCGTTTTTGGCAAAATCTAAATCAGATAAACTTTTAGTAACCTGATTATCTGCACTGACAAGAGCAGCCTTTGCTTCATCAAGTTTAGCTTTTGTTTCTTTAAGTTTTGCCTGATAATCGTTAGGATCGATTTCCAGCAACAAATCACCTTTTTTTACATCCTGATTGTCTTCAATGTTCAAATGTAAAACAGGTCCTGAAACTCGCGGAGCAACAGTTATTACATGTCCTTCTATAAAAGCGTCATCTGTAGATTTGTAATAAACTGTATGCACAGCATAAAACAACCCGCACAGTAAAAATATTATTCCGGTTATGCTTGGAACAAGCACTCTTTTTTTTAAATATTCGGGGCGTGTGTCTTCTATTTCAACTATATCTTCGGCTTTTTTATCTTTCACTTTTTGTCTCCTTTATATTTGTAATTTTACTTTATCTCGGATATTCATATTCATTTTTTCAAGTGTACTGAATGTAACAGCCAGTTCGTCATTTGTTATACCATTTATAATGTCATTTCGCAGATTTATATCTGTTTGAAAAATTTTTTCTTTTATTGCTTTGCCTTTTTCAGTGACAACCAGTTTGTATATTTTTCTTCCATGCGATTCCGGCACTTTATCAACAAGTCCGTTTTTGTGCATTATATCAATAATTCTTGATATATTTGACCTGTCCTTAAACAAAATTTCTGCCAATTGTCTTTGATACATAATTTCATCATTTTCAATCAAAAGTGACAATATTACATACTGATCAGGCGTAATTCCAAAATCATTTTCGGTAAAAGTCTGGGTTGAAAATCCTCTTATAAGGGTACCTGTAATATATATTAATGAGCCAATTCTTCCTTTAAGATATTCTCTGTACATTTTTTCCTTGTTTACATTACAATATTCTTGTGCTGTAATTATAGCACAAGAAAAATTTTGAGGAAGTTAATAATGAAAAAAAAAATTATAATTACCCTGCTAATACTTGCCGCCATTAATATTCCTGCTTTTGCAAAAAGTTCACAGCCGGTATTTGCAAACCATATTGAATATATGAATTTGGCATGGTGGAAAAATTTTAATGATGAAAATCTAACTAATAATCTTTTAAAACTTTATGAAAATAACTATGATCTAAAAAATGCAGCACTTAAAGTAAAAGAAAATGAACAGGCTGTAAAAATCCAGTTTGCAAATGAATTGCCGCAAATCGGCTTATCCGGTCAATTATACAGAGATATGAGATCTTCCATGCAGCAGTTTGGCAGTATGCAAATTCCAAGTTATGCACAGTATAACTATTACCTTCCGATTACTGCAAGCTATGAAGTAGACATCTGGGGTTCAAACAGACTGCGGACAAAAAGTATAAAAGAACAGCTTGAAATAGTAAAACAAGCGGAACGTGCTACATATATTGCCCTTACGTCTGACTTTGCGGCTGATTATTACAATCTTATAAGGGCCGATGAATTTTTAAAAATTCAAAATGAACTTATAAAAACACAGGAAGAAATAGTTTCAAAAGTTAAAGACAAATATGATATAGGGCTTTGTACGATAAATGATTTGCTCGCCGAACAAAGACTTTTAACCATACTAAAAGAAGAACGCAACCGCCATATCAAAACACGTAATACATTAATAGATACTATGAGAGTCTATTTATCTTATTCTTCCGGCGATATAGAAAGAAGTAATTATGACAATATTGTGATATTAACAGGTATTCCGGCAGAATACAGCACTTCAATAATTGAAAATCGCCCTGATTACCTTCAGGAACAAGCTAATATTAAACGTATAGGCTTTGATGTAAAGGTAGCAAGGCGAGAGTTTTTACCGAAGTTTATCATATTCGGACAAATCGGGTTAAATGCTTACCATCTGGATACTTTATTTAATTCCGCTTCTCAAATGTTCAGCGCGGGAGTTTTACCATCAATTGATTTATTTGCCGGCGGAAGAAAAATTGCAATGTTAAAATTAAAAAAATTTCAGTATGAAGAAGCATTAAACAGTTATCAAAAAGCAATTCTCACAGGAATAAAAGATATGAATTCAGGGCTTGTCGAATATAATGAAGCGCAGGAAAACTACAAAGAAAGTGCAGAGCGTTTGAAAATGCAAAGGCAAACTTATTTTCTAGCTATAGATAAGCAGGAAATAGGTTCGGCAAGTGATTTAGATGTTTTGTATGCTAAAGAAGCCTATTTGATGGTAAAAAAAGATGAGGTTTCAAATAAAATAAATACTATAATCTCAACAATCGGACTTTACAAAGCCGCAGGCGGTATAGATTTGTATAAGATTAATGAAAATATTTAATTATCAAATGTTTGTTACTAAAAATTTTTATTTATAAATTTGTGGTACAATTCATAAGAAAGGAAATATGATTTATGATTTTACCGCAAAATTTCGGCCCCGCCATGTTGATTACTCTGTTTGCAGGTTTGTCTACTGCAATAGGGGGCGGGATTGCTTTTATTGTAAAAAAAGATAATTTGAAAGCTTTGTCTATAGGATTAGGTTTTTCAGCAGGCGTTATGATATTTGTGTCATTTATGGATATGATTCCCGAGGCTGACAAACTTCTTCTTTCAAATTTCCCTAATAATCATCAATGGATTACATTTGCAGGGTTTATAATAGGATTAGTTGTAGCAATACTTATAGATTACTTTTTGCCGGATCATATTGATACTGATGATGTTTTAAACCCTGATGGCCCGGCACACCGGGATTACAAAATTAAAAGAGCGGGTTTGTTTACGGCAATAGCAATTTGTGTACATAATTTCCCGGAAGGTATGGCAACATTTTTTACAACCACACAAAATATTACACTAGGACTTTCTGTGGGTATTGCTATAGCTATTCATAATATTCCTGAAGGGATTGCAGTTGCTTTACCTATGTATCATGTGACCGGTAAAAAACGTTATGCAATGCTTTATGCCGCATTATCAGGTATATCAGAACCTATCGGGGCACTTGCCGGAATGTTTATTTTCGGGCTGTTTCTTCCGCAGGTGTTAATTGGTGCTTTGATGTCAGCAGTTGCCGGTATAATGATTTATATTTCATTTGATACGCTGCTGCCTCTGGCTAAAGAATACGGGGATTGGCATCAGTCTATTGTCGGTATTTTGTCAGGAATACTTGTAATCTGGGTAAGTTTGATTTTAATCGGAGGATAATTTAAGTGGTAAATCTTTCAAACCTTTTTGATTTTGGCAGAAATTTATATGCTCTGCCATGGTACAACAGCAGAAGCGGGCTTGCGCCTATACCATTAAGATATTTTTTTGAATTAACTTACAGATGTAATCTTCAGTGTCCCTATTGCTATGTCGGCGGTGATAGAAAAAAAAATGAATTAACAACTGATGAATGGTTTAATATTATAGATCAAATTCCATGGTATTCGTTTGTTACGCTTGTCGGCGGTGAGCCTTTAATTAGAAAAGATTTCGTTGATATTTTGATGAAAACCGCTAAAAAAACTTTTGGAAAACTTAATGTTGTATCAAACGGAATTTTGATTAACGATGAAATTATTGAAGCTTTTATTAAAAGCAGAATGATGCTTTTATCGGTTTCTTTAGACGGCTATGGCAAAAATCATGACCTGAACAGAGCAAAGGACGGGATATGGGATAAGATTATGAATAATTTTGATAATATGAATTCCCGTAGAAAGCGTCCGATGATTGATATTAAAACTATTGTTCTTGAAAATAACCTTGATGACCTGGTTAAACTTTATAAAATGTGCAGTGAATATAAATTTAATTTTCTCTCTATTTCTTTTTTGAGAAATAATAATTTAAAACAGAATTCGGTTCTTTTTAACAGCTTTGTGCCGGAATTCAATGCAAATTATCCTATAGAAAAATATTTTGATATGGAGCATTTTAAAGAAGTTTATAAAGAACTAATGAATTTAAGCAAAAAATCGAATGTTAAAATCCGTTTTTCTCCGAAATTTGAGTATGCAAAAGATCCGCTTGCAAAAATTGAGGAATTTTTTAATACACCGGCTGACAAACCTGTTTCAGAAATTTATAAACCCTGTCTGTATCCGTATTCAAATATGATGATAACTCCGGCCGGAGATGTATATCCTTGTCTTTCGCAAAAAATCGGGAATGTAAAAGATATGAAAATAAAGGAGGTATTTAACCTCCCTCACTATAGATGTTTCCGTAAAAATCTTAAAGCCGCAAAGGTATTCGGGGCCTGTCAGATGTGCTGTGAACTATGTTTGAAGTGAAATTGTTCAGTAAAACATATTCCAAAATTTATCACGACCTGCTGTTGTATTTTTTGGGTCAGGTTGATATGTACGGATAGATAGATTATTTTGGTAAAGTTTGGCTTTGTGTGTGTCTTTTCGGGTTAGAAGAATAATTGCTATGCAATGGTTAATATCATCAGCACCCTCGGCAACACCGCCGATTGTGTTGAGCTTTAATTGCCAGTCAACGTAGGTGATTTCATTTAAGTTTGTCATAATTTTTAGTAATTTATTGAGATTTCGAGGATTTTTTGTTATAATTTTTTATGTAAAGTGTTATCAATTTTAGAGGTAAATTCATGGATATATCTTTAAGTGGTGATTTCGAAAAATTTATAAAAGAACAGATGGCTACGGGGTTATATAACTCTGTAAATGATATTGTCCAGGAAGCTTTATCACTTTTAATTTCAAGAAAAAGTATTCCGCAGGAACGTATTGCAATGCTAAATAAAGATATTGATGAGGCATTGGCTGAATTAGAAGCAGGAAAGCATAAAGATGGTCATGCGGTTATGAGGAATCTTATAGCTAAATATGAATAATAAATTAAACTTAAGAATTCTGGATAAAGCTGAAGAAGATATGACCTTAATTGGAGAATATATTGCAAAAGATAATCCAACTGCGGCAAGTAATTTGTTAAAACAATTTTATTCAACCTTCGAAACATTATCTGAATATCCGAATCTTGGTTTTAAAAGAGAAGATTTTACATACAAAGATGTTAGGTTCTATGTTGTAAGAAAAAACTTTTTGATCTTGTATAAGATTGAACAATCGACCTTGTTTATTTTGAGGGTATTTCCTGCTTATCAGGATATTTGTGCTTTGTTATAGTTTTCTATTTTTATTCCTTTCTTACATTGTTTTATTAGGTGCAGAAGTCAATTTCCCTTGATTGCCTGTATGCGTATGAGGATTATATGTATCTCTCATTGCTTGCATTGACGATGTTTTATCAGTAATATCGGAATTTGATTTAATGTCGTCGGTATTATGCACACAAGGTATCGCCTTTTGTCGGATTCCAAGAGCCTTGCCAGAGTTTTTCGGAATCCTCAAATGCAATGACAAGTTCGTCAGACTCTCCATGTTCAACGTCAGTGTATTCAATAGAAGTAACATAGGGGGAAACGTCTTTTGTTATATTCTTTTTTTCATAAAACAATTCAAAAATAGGTACAAGCATTATTTTTTCCAAGGGGGTAGTTCAAATTGTATTGTTTCGGATTCTTCAATAACCGGGATTTTTAGTTTTATTCCTGCATCCAAGACAGGTTCAATCTGGATTTCGCGGTTTGCTTTTATAATTTCCTCATACAAATTAGGAGTGCTGTAATATTTTTGAGAAATCATATCCAAACGGTCTCCGTCACGAGTGATATAGGTATAATAGTCATTTCTTTGCTCCTGTGAAATCAGAGATTTCTACGTCGCCATCGTTAAGTTTCACCCTCAGTTCACCGGCTAACCGCCGCTGAATTCGGGCTGCACTCCGGCTACCGTTTTTTTAAATCCTTTCTGTTCCATTTTATCTTCCGGAATTTTTCCGGTGTATTCTTTTAATCGGACATCGACCTGAACAGACATTAAATCACCCTCAGACGAGGCTTGTTCTGTAGTTTGTCCGAGTTCATCAATAACGAAAACACCGACATATTCACCGTTTCCTTTGATAAATTTCAATGGGGTTGCCTGCGACATCTTTTAAGTTTTTTATCTCATCTTTCGGCACGCAGAAGTTGCGGTGGAAGTTTAACTTTATATTTTCTTCCTGCAAATTCTTTCCTAAAAATTGCAGAATGGATTTGTTTTCTATGCGTTCGTGCTGAGCATAATTGTAGGATACCGTCTCATTTAAACCGTTGAAGTAAGTTATTAATTCAAATTTTATCTAATTGTGCGAACAATTTTAAAACTCCTTAGTATGCCACTCTTTCTTTACGTTCAAACTCCCTTTTAATGATGTTAACGACTTCATCTTTGTGTGAGCATTTTCAAAAATTTTTCTTTTGATTCAGAACCTGAAATTGTGATTGTTGGGTTGTATGTTACAACAATGGATGCCGGTGCAGATGAACGACCTCTCACGTTGGCTTTGAAGCCTCATGAAAATACTCACAAGGCGACAGTGAAAAAGGAGATTCTTATGACAACAAAGTTAACGCTCTTTCAGATTATAACCTCAAAAAGAAAGAAGCAAAGCCGGTAATTCCACAGGTACTTTACCTTATGTTGAAACCTATAGATAATTTGATGAAAGACAGAACTGTTTTTATCATCGCACACAGACTGTCAACAATTAAAAATACGGATAGAATTGCTGTTATAAACGAGGGCGAATTGGTAGAACTCCGGACTCATGATGAGCTTATGTTAATAGAAAACGGACAATACAAGGCGCTTTATGAAATGCAGTTTAAAAAACAAGAGGTTAACGTATAAAGTAGGTTATTGAATGAAAAGACATGCATTTTAATAATATTCGGGTGGTGGTTCTAGTGATGAATCATATTTCTCAGGAGTTTCAATGGATTTAGAAAATTATCAAAATTTTCTGATGTCTACTAAAGTTGGTGCTTGGTATGAAAGTGAAATTACAATCCTATAGAATACAAGTAAGAGAATATTAATTCAAATTCTTAATCAAATAAAAAATGAACACAAAAAGATAACTTTAGTGATATTTAGATGGAGATTTTGAAAATAAATGATTTATTTAACCTCCCTCACTATAGATGTTTCCGTAAAAATCTTAAAGCCGCAAAGGTATTCGGGGCCTGTCAGATGTGCTGTGAACTATGTTTGAAGTGAAATGTTGTATACTACATAAATTAGGAGATTGTGATGCTCCATTCTGTCGCTCGCAATGACGATTGTTAGATCTTAGATAAAATTTACGGGAACATACTCCCTCCCTTATTAGGTAGGGTTGGGGTGGGGTGCAATCAGAAGAACAGAAGTTCGGAGGGCAAGAGGGCAGGCTAATTTCATTAAAAGTAGTTATGGTAAATTATTCAATTCTTCCATTACTGATACCAGCTTGACCTCCTGACATCCGATCCTCCGGCTGCTATATGACTTACCTTTCTGATAAGCCCCTCTCCCTAACCCTCTCCCCAAGGGGGCGAGGGGAGTAAAAGGTAAATCTTTTACTGTAAATGGCTTACCCTCCTATCTTCCTACCTTCTTACCCTCTAGTTAATCCCTCTCCCGAGGAGAGGGAAATATATTATGCTATTCCTAAGCATTATAGCGTTTAAATGATTTTTCTATGTTTTTGGAGATTGTATTTTTTACGGTATCGTATTCTGTCGTTAAAGAGGATATTTCTGTATCCAGATTTTTCATCTTCATATCTAATGTTTCTTCTTTGGAATTCAATTTTGCTTTTTCGGTTGTATATTTGGCTTCGGCCTGTGCTATAAGGGTATCATCAGAAATTTCTTTTATATAAGTATCTGTTGCATAATTTGCCTGATAATAGTAACCGTCATCTTTTACTTTAGATATAAAGAGCATGCCGCTTTGAAGCATTTGCTGGAGGTAGTCATTATCATTTATATTGTCATTTTCTGTCCACCCGTTTGCACAAATCTGGTTGAATAATGCATCATAGAATGTTGCTTGGGCAAGATCATCACTTGATACAGATGTGCCTGTCGTAATTGTAAGCAATGTGTTATTTTCTATCAGTTTTGAAGTAGATATTCTGTCTCCGACATAATATTGATCCTGACCGTCAAGATCTGTAGTTGAAATACCGTTCATGAAATCATAAAAATAAGTTAAATATGCTTTCATTATACTACTAATGTTTATACCAATAGCAGTTGCGCATCCATTCTTATCATCATGTCCAGAGTCTGTATTACCATAAGCTACAAGACCTATATAACCGGTGCCGGATGAGCTGAGCCACTGGTTAGTGTCTTTTATAACGCCGCTATTATTTTGTTTACGTCTTTCGTATCTGTATACGAAGTTGCCCATATCTTCATCATTAAAGAACTGCCATTTATGATCTTCAGCATTACCATCTCCTCTTTTCGAATCTTTATTTGATGTATCGCATTGATTGCTTACAAGATATTCGATTTGTGTCTGTGCATATTCAATGGCCTGCTGTGTGAATGGATCTCCTGTATCAAGTAACGATGCGAGAGCTTCGAACATATCAGTCCATACGGATGAAGTTGTGATTGCATCAATCGGACCGCCTTCATAACCAATTGAACTCGTTCTGTTACCTTTTGCCTGTGCAATTAATGTATAATCTCCGCTTAAAATATCCCCAAGAGTAACCTGACCGGAGCCGGAACTTTTGTTAAATCCGGATGCTACGTTGCCTGTACCGTTCTGGTAATACTCTTTTTTACCATTATCATAGAGTGTAACACCATTGGTTATGTCTGATGTAAAATATGAATCTGTCGGATTAACAGTATAATTTTTTAACACATCTGCTAATTCATCTACAGTAACATCTTTAGTCTGGACTGCAACTGTGACATCTCCGCCAAACCCTGCTGCCTGATTGTAAGGCAAACCTTTAATTGTGTCTTTTAAGGTTTCGGATATCAAACCGCTGTTATATAAACCTTCTACAAAGGCCTGACGCATGGCCTCTGACGGTAATGTCCCCAAGCCTTCCTGAGGTATACCTGCAAAACGTGCCGCAGATGCGTATTTGCCGTTTAATGTTACACGGTTTAATGAATCGGTTAGTATTATCGGCATATAATCGTTTAAAGTCGATGGTGACATTAATATATTGTAAGATAACGGCGTACTTGTGTCTCCTGTGCCGTAGTAATCGTAAATAAGTTTTGTCTGATCAAGTGAATTCTGGTATTCGTTAGATAAATCAGCAAGCTCTCTGGACAAGGCTATTTTCTGGTGTGATAAGCGCATTGATTGATATTCACAGTCAGATTTTCTGGCTGTTATTGTCAATAATCTAGCTTGTCCTGCTGCTAAGCCCATTTGATTTTCCTTTCAAAAGTAACGTTCACTTATTTAATACGGAATTTACCTGCTTAATCTTTAAAAAATAATGATTTTTTGTAACATTTGTTAATACTTTTTCTTCTTAAAAATATTGATGTTATTAAGTAATATAAAATTGCTATGATTGTAATATCAATAATTGATGTGATTTTTGAAAAAAGTGGTATAATATATATAGAAAGGTGAATTGAAAACTTTATAAAAAATCGTTCCGTTGCGCGTACGGAGTTATCAGCCGGTGATTATTTTGTTTTATACAAAATATAAGAAAGGCAGAAAAGAAAATGACCAGCCTACAATTTCAAAATGATTTGGATCGCTTGACAGAAGTTTTGCCTGACAAAGTCAGGAAGCACATTACTTATGAAAAAATGGATGATGTTATTGAAATTGTTCTGGATATCGGCAGAACCCCTGAAATCAGACATGCCGGCGGAAAGATTGAATATCTTGGCGATGAATTTGTTACGGAAGATGATATTAATTACATTACCTCACGTATTCAGGAATTTACATCGGATAACCGTTCAGGGATTCCCGGAACTCTCCATAGAATCAGCGCAATAAGAAACAGGCAGGGAAAAATTATAGGTCTGACCTGTCGTATCGGAAGAGTCGTAACAGGTACAATTGCCTGCATCAAAGATATTTGTATGATGAATAAAAGTATCTTGTTCCTCGGGCGTCCGGGAGTCGGCAAAACTACAAAACTACGTGAAATTTCACGTCTTGTTGCTGATGAACTCGGCAAGCGTGTAGTAATTGTTGATACATCCAATGAAATTGCTGGCGACGGCGACACTCCACATCCTGCAATAGGCCATGCAAGACGTATGCAGGTTACCCAGCCGGAATTTCAAAAAGATATTATGATTGAAGCTGTTGAAAATCATACTCCTGAAGTTATTGTTGTGGATGAAATCGGCACCGAAGCTGAAGCGCAGGCCGCAAGAACAATTGCAGAACGCGGTGTAATGCTTATTGCTACAGCTCATGGAAACAGCCTTGAAAATTTAATTAAAAACCCTACATTATCGGATTTAGTAGGCGGTATTCAATCAGTAACTTTAGGTGATGATGAAGCAAAACGCAGAGCGTCTCAAAAAACGGTTCTTGAAAGAGAAAAACAGCCTACATTTGATGTCGTTATAGAAATTCTGGATAGAAACACTCTCGCGGTATATAAAAATACCGCAGAAGCTGTTGATTATATTTTGCGCGGCTGGCCTATCAGACCGGAAATAAGAAAAGTTGATAAAACTTACGACACAGAAGTTACGGCGCAGGATAACCATGAACCGACAATTTCTGATATTCCTAAAGAAATCAATAAACTTGAACAAAAAATTCAGCCGGAACATAATACGGATAGCTTAAAATTCAGCTTTTCACGACAGAAATATGTTGAAGAGGTTAAAGGTATAAAGAAAATTTATCTTTACGCTGTGTCGCGGACTATTGTTGAAAAAGTAATTGAAAGACTTGATTTAAATGCTGAAATTACGCGTAATCTTGAAGATGCTGATATTGTGATTGCACATAAAAACTTTATAAAAGGCGGAGCAAAAGTTTTGAGCACTGCAAATGATTACAGGCTGCAGATATTTTATGTAAAAACTAACTCTATGGCGCAAATTCAGAAAGTTTTGAAAGAAGCATTGCAGATAACGGAAGCGTCAGAAACTTTATGCGGGTACTATGATGATGCAGAACGTGCACTTGATGAAGCAAAAGCCGCTATAAATAAAATTCTTGCGGGTGCAGAACATGTTGAATTGACCCCGCAAAATCAGCATATAAGAAAATTACAGCACGAACTTGTTGAACAGCACAATCTTTCGAGCAAATCCGTCGGAGAAGGCAGTAACAGGCACCTCAGAATTGTCGGCGGAAAAGATTTCAATAACTAATTTGCAATATCAGACTTATTAATTTATAATAACTTAAATTAAAGGAGGTTATTATGAACAAAATTGATATTTACACAATGACAACATGCCCTTATTGCGTCAAGGCAAAAAAACTTTTATCAACTCTGGGTTTAACTTACACAGAGCACAATGTTGATGAATCTTTTGATGAAATGACAAAAGAATTGTCGGAAAAATTCAATAAACCAGTTATGACAGTTCCGCAGATTATTATTAACGATAATTATGTCGGCGGATATGATGATTTGGAAGCAGCATACAAAAGCGGAAAACTCAAAGAAATTTTAGAATAATTAAATTGTGATTTCATAGCGAATAAAACAAAAGGCGGGAATTTTTAATTCCTGCCTTTTTATATTTTTGAGGTATAGCGTATGTTTTACGCTTATTTACATCCGAGAGGTCCTTCTTCCTCTTTGCTGTGTTTGAATTCGATTACTGCCTGAGCTGCAGCAAGTCTTGCCTGCGGTACTCTGAACGGTGAACAAGATACATAGTTCAAGCCTATTCTGTGGCAGAATTTAACCGATGCCGGATCTCCGCCATGTTCTCCACAGATTCCGCGTTTTAGATGCGGTCTGACTTTCAGAGCTTTATCAAGAGCTATCTTCATCAACTGTCCGACGCCTTCCTGATCAAGTGTCTGGAACGGGTTAGCAGGCAGAATTTTTTGTTCTACATAGTTTTGCAAGAACTTGCCTTCCGCATCGTCTCTTGAGTAACCGAATGTCATCTGCGTTAAATCGTTTGTTCCGAATGAGAAGAATTCTGCGTATTCTGCAATTTGATCTGCTGTCAAAGCTGCACGCGGAATTTCAATCATTGTACCGAACATATAATCAACCATTACGCCTTTTTCATTCATAACTTCTTTTGCTACACGTTCAAGAACTCCTTTTACTGTTTTAAGTTCATTTACGTGCCCTACAAGGGGGATCATAATTTCAGGTTTTACATCTACCCCTTCTTTTTTCAAATCACAGGCAGCATAGAATATTGCTTTAACCTGCATTTCGTTGATTTCAGGATAAGTTAAACCTAAACGGCATCCTCTCAAGCCCATCATCGGGTTAGATTCAGACATTGCTTCAACGATATTAAGAAGTTTTTCGTCTTCTTTGTAATCTTCGCCTTTAGCTTTTTTAGCAGCAACTTTAGCTATTAATTCTTCCTTATCAGGCAGGAATTCATGAAGCGGCGGATCAAGAAGTCTGATTGTCATTGATTTTTCTCCCAATGCTTTAAACATTGCATAGAAATCGCTGTACTGCATTGGAAGAAGATGATCAAGAGCTTCTTTTCTTGCTTCCGGCGTACCTGCAATAATCATTTTTTGAACCCATGGAAGTCTTTCAGGATCCATAAACATGTGTTCTGTACGGCATAAACCTACGCCTTCAGCACCGAGTTCAAGAGCTTTAGCAACATCTGCAGGAGTGTCTGCATTAGCTCTAACGCTCATTAGTTTAACTTCATCAACCCATTTGAAGAGTTTTTGGAAGTTTTCATCCATTTTAGGCGGTATTAAATGAACTGCTCCAGCCATAACTTCACCTGTTCCGCCGTCGAGAGAAATAATATCATCCTTATGGTAAACAGTTCCGTCTGCGGATGTCAGAGTTTCATTTTTAAGGTCGATTTTTAAATCTTCACAGCCTGCAACACAGGGTTTTCCCATACCTTTTGCAACAACGGCAGCGTGAGAAGTCATACCGCCTCTGAGTGTCAGAACACCTTGAGATTCAATCATACCATGAATATCATCAGGACAGGTTTCAATTCTGACTAAAATTACTTTTTCTCCTGCTTTCCCGCGTTCTGCGGCTTCTTCTGTATCAAATACGATTTTACCAACTGCAGCGCCAGGTGATGCTGCTAAACCTTTTGCAATCTGTTTTGCTTCTTTTTTAGCTGCAGGGTCAAAGTCAGGAAGAAGTACCTGATAAAGCTGGTTTGCATCAACAAGTTCAATTGCTCTTTCTTTATCTATGATGCCTTCTTCACACATTTCAACTGCAATTCTCACAGATGCTTTAGCAGTTCTTTTACCGTTACGTGTCTGGAGGATATACAATTTTCCTCTTTCAATTGTAAATTCCATATCTTGAACATCTTTGTAGCCTTTTTCAAGTTTTTTAGCAATATCAACATATTGTCTGTATAAATCCGGCATTTCATGTTCAAGTTCTGCAATCGGTTTCGGTGTTCTTATACCTGCAACAACGTCTTCGCCTTGAGCGTTTGTCAAATATTCACCATAGAATTTGTTTTCACCGGTTGACGGATTTCTTGTGAAAGAAACACCTGTTGCGCAGTCATCTCCCATGTTCCCGAATACCATTGTCTGTACGTTAACTGCAGTACCGTAATTATGGTCAATTTTATAGTGATCTCTGTATGCTACTGCACGAGGAATGTTCCATGATCTAAATACTGCTTCAATTGCTTCTTCCAATTGAACGTAAGGATCCTGCGGAAATTCTTTCCCTGTTTCTTTTTTGATTAATTCTTTATAAGGTTCGATTAAAGATTTCCAATCTTCTGCTGTTAAGTCAGTATCTGATTTATAGCCTTTTTCTTCTTTAATTTTGTCAAGATAATCTTCAAATTTTTGTCTATCGATTTCCCAGGCAACAGAACCGAACATTGTTAAAAATCTTCTGTAAGAATCATAGCAGAATCTCGGGTTGTTTGTAAGTTTAATCATGCCTTCAACAGTTTTGTCGTTTAACCCCAAATTCAAAATTGTTTCCATCATACCGGGCATTGAAAGTCTTGCACCGGATCTTACAGAAACAAGCAGCGGGTTTTCTGCATCACCGAATTTTTTACCTGCCTGTGTTTCAACAACTGCAAGAGCGGTTTTTACCTCATCCATTAAGCCTGATGGCATTTTGTTGCCATGATTAATGTAATCCATACAGGTTTCTGTTGTAATTGTAAGCCCCGGCGGAACAGGAAGACCTAAATTAGTCATTTCTGCAAGGTTTGCACCTTTGCCGCCAAGGAGATTGCGCATATCAGCGTTACCTTCTTTGAATAACCATACGCGTTTTTCAGTCATATTCATCTCCTTTCTTATTCGTATAATAAACACTTTTTAATGTTTTTACTATAACACAAAAATAATATATCATGTTGAAAAATAAAAAAAAATACTTTATAATAATTATGTAGTTTAATTTTTGAAAGGAGACTTAAATGCGAAAAATTGATTATTCCGAAATGTCGGGGGGGGGGCACTTTTAGCTGGCAGAAGGGCTGTAAGTCAAGTCGTTTCCAGTAATATCATTGCGCATTTATTGCGCAATCCGGAATTTGTCCTAAAAAGATCGCGCAACATATGCGCGATGACAGGTCTTAATATTCAATTTCTTTCTCTTTTTGAATATGATGTCATTATATGGCAGGTTTTTATTCGGATGCTAGGATACTATGGCAGTAATGCAGTAGGACGTATCGTAAAAATTTTCCCTCTCTTGGGAGAGGAATTTATCAGAGGTCAGGAAGCCCAGAAGGCAAGAGGGCAAGCTGGTTTAGAAGATAGGAAGGTAAGAAGGTATGAGGATAGGCCATTTACGGTAAAAAGCTTATCCTCCTATCCTCCTACCCTCATATCTTCTGATAACCCTCTCCCTCAATCCCTCCCCCAGGGGAGGGAAGCAGAAAAATGCGCTTCACGTTTCACTCTTCACACTTCACTAAAAAAACAAACCGCCTTTACGTTGGCTGAAGGTGCTACGCACGTAGTCCACTTTGACGACATTCGTCAAGCCGCGTTTAATTTGGTGAAAGGTAATACGCACGTAGCCCACTTTGACAAAATTCGTCGCGCTGCGTTCACTTTGGCTGAGGTGTTGATTACCTTAGGAATTATCGGTGTTGTCGCGGCCATGACTATGCCTGTTTTGGTTGGAAGCTACAGAAAAACGGTTACAGAAACAAAGTTACAAAAATTTTATTCTATAATGAACCAGGCAATAAAACTTGCAGAAGTTGATTATGGTGAAGCTTCTATGTGGGTGCCGCAGCGCGGTGATGATAACGGTGATTTTGGTGTATGGTATAACACATATCTTGACAAAAACATAAAATCATTGAGTAAAAACTATTATGATCTTTATTATCATGTAGCATTTTCTGACGGAAGCGGTTTTGCAGCATATATTCCTAAAGCACCTTCGGATGGAACTGCCATGGGGCCGGTAAGAGCATATATATTTTACTGTACTGATTATAAATACTGCTCTATGCCTACATATGAAGGAACTAGTGGAACAACGTTTGATGAGAGAAATTCATACGATGGAAAACATACATTCCTGTTTTCAATTTGCTCAGATGGAAGATTCGCTGCATCAGGATGTGTTTCCGCAGATGATAATTATTATTCCAGAGATGTGTTACTAAGCGGTTGTGCAGACTCTGACCCGCACAAGAGGCACCTTTGTACTGCTCTTATTCAGCATGACGGCTGGAAGATAAGCAAAGATTACCCTTGGATAAAATAACCTGGATTATTTTTTGAAATAATCACATATTAATGTTTTTTTGCGCGGGATAAGATTTTTTATCCCGTCAAAAAATCTGCTTTTTTTCGAATCTTCAAGTTCTTTTTTCAGGATTGCTTTTTCTAAAACGACTTTGTTGTATAAATCTGAGCATACAGAACTTTTTTCAACATGTTCTTTTAATTTGGCAAGTTGAATCTCTTTTTCTCTAATAAATCGGATAAGTTCTTTTTTCACTTTGAAAACCTCAATGAACTGTACCATATTAGAATAATCTCAATCTAAAATTTTTAAATCGGCTTTTTAGTTGATTTAATATTTATACGTGCAATAAATCATATTCATAGCCTATTTTTAAAGCTTTGATATTTAAAGGCAGAAGATTTTTTCTGTGGGGCGGAATTACCGCATCAAGCGCCTGGCTTAATGTCTCAAGAGAAACTACTTTTCCGGCTTTTGCAAGAATTCCGAGCGCAAGAATATTAGCCATTTTTACATTGCCTAAATCCTCTGCAAGCTTTGAAATCGGGGCAAAAAGATAATTTATGTCGGTTCTTGTTTTTATTTCTTTAACAAGGGTTGAATTTGCAATCATCAGTCCGCCTTTTTTTATTTTTGACAAAAATCTGTCAAATGAAGCCTGATTTAGTGCAATAATAAAATCTGCATCTGGTTTGTTTACTTCGCTTACATCTTCATCACTTTCAACAATTTCGCAGTTGACAGTTCCACCGCGCATTTCAGCTCCGTAGGAAGGATACCAGGTTACATTTTTCCCTGCGAGCATAAAAGCGTTAGCCAGTACCTCTCCGGCTAATAATACGCCCTGACCGCCAAATCCTGCTATTATAAAATTCTTTTCACTCATTTTTTCTCCACCCCTTACGATTTATTAAATTCTGAAGTTAGGTCTTTGTATATACCTGGTTTAAATACCGGCATCATTTCGTTTCTTACTCTTTCATGTGCCTTTTGAGGAGACATTTTCCAATTTGTAGGGCAGGTTGAAAGTATTTCAACAAAACCTAATCCAAGCCCTTTTATCTGAACCTCAAAAGCTTTTTTAATAGCCTGTTTTGCTTTTCTGATATTTGCAATAGTGTCAAGGGACACTCTTGCAGAAAAAGCTGTACCGTCACAAAGAGCGATATGTTCGGCAATTTTTATCGGATATCCGTAATAATCAACATTTCTGCCTGTCGGAGATGTTGTTGTTACCTGACCAACAAGTGTTGTAGGACCTAATTGTCCGCCAGTCATGCCGTAAGTTGTATTGTTTATACATATTGCTGTAATTTTTTCACCTCTCAAGGCTGCATGCATACTTTCTGCCAGTCCGATTGATGCAAAATCCCCGTCACCCTGATAGGTAAATACAATTTTATCAGGTCTTGCTCTTTTTATCCCCGTAGCTTCTGCCATAGCTCTTCCATGAGGAGCTTCAAGCGCATCTATGTTTATAAAGTCATATATTGTTACCGAACATCCGATAGATGCTGCAAGAATTGTGTTTTCTCTAATCCCGAGTTCATCAAGCACCTCTGCTACAAGCCTTACGGCAACCCCATGGTCGCATCCCGGGCAGAATGAATATTTTACGTCTCCTTTTAAAGATTCAGGTAATTTAAAAACTTGTGTGGCCATTATAATAATTCCTCAATTCTTCTAACAATATCATCAGCAGAAGGCGGAACGCCTACTCCTTTATTTATTAATTCAACAGGACATGCACCGTTAACAGCAAGTCTGACATCATTTACCATCTGACCCATGTTCACTTCCACTGTTATAAATTTCTTTACCGACTGTGCAAGTTCGAAAATTCTTTTATTCGGGAAGGGATAGAGGGTAATCGGTCTTAAAAATCCTGCTTTAATTCCTTTTTCACGTAAGATTTTCATTGCTGTTTTTACGTTTCTTGAAGTGCTTCCAAAACTTGTCAGAATAATTTCTGCATCTTCTGTGTTAAGTTCTTCCCATTCTGTTTCATTTTCTTCAATAAGTCTGTATTTATCGTACAATTTATTCAAAAATTCACATCTGTCATCCGCAAGCGGGCCGTAAGAACGTATAATTCTGCCGTCTCTGCCTCTGGCACCTGTTAATGCCCAGCTTGATGTATCAATTTCAGGATACGGATAATCATAGAATTCTACAGGTTCCATCATCTGCCCTAATAGTCCGTCAGCTAATAATACTGCCGGATTTCTGTATTTTTGTGCAAGATAGAATACTTTGTATGTTAAATCTACACATTCCTGAACAGTTGAAGGTGCAAGGACTATCAGCTTATAATCCCCGTTTCCACCGCCTTTTGTAGCCTGAATATAATCCCCCTGAGACGGATAAATATTGCCAAGTCCGGGGCCGCCCCTCATGACACTTACCAGAACTACAGGCAATTCATCTGCTGCCGCGTATGACAGACCTTCCTGCATTAAAGATACAGCGCAGGAAGAAGATGATGTCATGGCTTTTACCCCTGTCGATACCGCACCTATTGTCATATTAATTGCAGCAAGTTCGCTCTCTGCTGAAACATAGCCTCTTTTCAGCTCCTGCATCTTTCCGCTCATAAATTCTCCGATTTCGCTCTGTGGCGTAATTGGATATCCGAAATAACACCGGCATCCAGCTAAAATTGCAGCGTTTGCTATTGCATAATTCCCTTTTGTTAAAACTTTTTTATTTGTTAAGCATTGTGTCATATTTTATCCTCATCGATAATTTTTATTGTGGAAACAATTTTACAGTCCCTTTAAAAATTTTTAGTCTTTATATACTTCTGTTATGGCTAAATCAGGGCATCTTACAGCACACATAGCACATCCGAGACATTCATGATTCGGATCATTAAATTCTACTGTGTGAACGCCGAGACTGTTTGTTTCATTTCCGACTTTGAGAAGTTTTTTGGGGCATTCATTTATACAAAGATAGCATGCTTTACATTTATTTTTGTCTATTACTATTCTGCTCATCTTTCCCTCTGTTTATACAATCGTCTAATTTTTATTATATCACTTAATAATAAAAATGATACTTTATCTTTACAATTGTAATAATAAACGTTAACAGTTTGCATAGATTGCTATTCTTCTGATAAAATATTTGTAAAAATATAATATAAAGTGGGATATATTTTAAGAAAGAGAACAAAATGGCACTGACTGTAGATGAAATTGCTGAAATCCTCAACACTATGCGTGTTGAAAATGAACATAATGTTGAAAATTTTGAAAAAGTTTTAACCGGAATAAATAACAAGCTTGAGTTAATGGCGGAAGATAACGAAGCTACTGATTTAATTAAGCTATATTTATCCGAGTTGAAAAAAATTGTAGAAGAAAAGCATAACAATGCAAATGACAGATTCAGAACTCTGGAAAATTCTCTTAATAATCTTCTTTCATCACAGGAACAGTTTGCTAAAACATCAGAGCTAAGAGATTTGTTCCATGTTCTCAGTGCCAGTTTTGACACATTTTCAGGAGAATTTACAAGCCAGACAAGTACGCTTGAAACAGTTAATGACAAACTCGCCCAAATAGAAGAAAGCGTTTTTGATAAGGGGGAACTCGCTTCGTTATTGAACGGTTTTGCGTCAGATTTGTCTGAAATGAACAGTGGAATTGACAATTCATTTAAAAATATTGAAACTTCTCTTTCCGATGCAGTTTTTGCGATTAACCGTTTAAATGCGCTGGATAGCAGGATTTCATCTCTAAGTGAAGATATAAATGCAATTCCTTCAAAAATTTCTTTTGCCGGTGTTGAAGAAAGAATTGAGAATTTTCAAAATATTATAAATTCTATTAGAGAAGCTGTCTCTGAAATTCCCGCGTTGAATGCCGGAATGCTTTCAAGCAGGTTTACGGATATAGAAAATTCATTTAAAAATATTGTTACAGAACAAAATTTTTTGGATTTTAAAGAAAATCTTGCTGATTTTGTACGGCAGATAAGCGATAATGCAGTATCTATAAGCGAAGGTATAAATGCTAACAGGCAGAGAATAGAAAATATTTTAGCATCAATAAATACTCTTGATTACAAAAATGATTTTAATGCTGTTTCAGAAAAAATCAGCGCTCTTGAAGATGCTGTAAAAGGTATTTCCCAAAGCAGTGTTTATGAAATTCAAAACCTCGGAAGAACTTTGTCATCAGTTGTAACAGATTCGGATTTTGCAGGGTTTAAGGCTGAACTTGCAGATTTTGTGCAAAAAATTATCGATAATTCTTCTGCATTAAATTCAGAACTTTCATATAGTACGGAAAGAATTGAAAATATTCTTTCAACAGTTAATTCGCTGGATTATACTAATGATTTTGAGAACATTTCAAAAGAAATATCTGAATTAAAATCAGCGCTTAGCGACAATTTATCATTGTCAGAAAGTGTTAATAGCTTAATAGGCAGTGCAAAGAGTGAAATTACACAAAAGCTTGACGGATTTGAGACATCTTTGTCAACAATCGTAACAGATTCGGATTTTGCAGGGTTTAAGGCTGAACTTGCAGATTTTGTACAAAAAATTATTGATAATTCTTCCGCATTAAATTCAGAACTTTCATATAGTACAGAAAGAATTGAAAATATTTTAACTACAATAAAATCTCTTGATTTCAGAGATGATTTTGCAGCTATTGAAAGTCGTATAAATGATTTAAAAGAAACTTTTGATGCAGGCTCAAAAATCAATTATACAAATTTGTCTGAACAAATATTTTCTATTAAAGAAAGTATGGAAAGCAGTTTCACACAAATAGATTCGGAACGGGATGCTGTATATTCGGATTTTAAAACTCAGTTAACCGGGATTTTTGATAATCTTGATAATCTGATAAAATCAAATCCGCAAAAATCTATAGATGAACTTTCATCTCTTGTGCTTAGTTTATCTGAAACGGCATCTGTTTTGCGAAATGGTATAACAGAAGATATTCAGGGAGATTACGGGGATTTAAAATCAAGCATAAATGCTGTTGCTGAAAATTTACAGATTGTAAAAGCAGATTTAATTGCCAAAAATTCTGATTTGTATAATTTGTCATCGCAAAATTCAAATCTTTTAGAAGGTAAAATAGATTTGCAGATAAAAACTCTTGAAGATTTAAAGACTGAATTCAGCGATGCAGGCAGGTTTGATTTAGAAAAAATTACGGCATCTGTTGAGAGTTTATATGCTGATATTTCAGGAATTATTGCAGATTTGAAAGAAGATGCAAATACAAATTATGAGGCCGTAAAATCGTATGTGGAAGAATTATCTTCTGCTTTGAGCGGAATTAAGGATGAAATTTGTAATTTATCCGGGCAAAATTCAAATATTTTGAGCGGCAAGATGGATTCTCTATCAGATGGCGTGAATGAGTTTCATGAAGAATTTAAGCAGGCATGTGCAAGTGATGCGGTTAATTTTTCAACGATTTCAGGTGGTATAAATGAAGTCTCAGAAAAGATTGACGGTTTACAAAGCAGTTTGGCGCGGGATAATGACTTGAACATGCAAACTTTGAAATCTTTGATGGATGAATTGTGCGTAAAACTTTCGTCTGATCTGGATATTCAAAAAGAAATTTTTTCACATTCTTTGCAGGGAGATGAACAAAAACGTCTTGTACAGCTTCAAAATATTGCAGGTGACGTGAAAAATTTAGAGTCATTAATTGCAGAAGGAAATGAAACTTACAAAAATACTATAGAAGAAAATATAAAGAGTATAAGAGAATACATTGCTGAATTGAGTAATTCTGTTTATGAATCACGTATGGACAGTGATGATAAATTCAGTACAAAATTGGAGGCTCTGGATGCATTAAATCATGGGTTTGAGAATTTTGTTGTATCAGTTAACAATCAAATCCGGAATGTATTGGACACTATAATTTCACTTGATGTATCCGGTCAAAACAGTGTAATACAGAATGAAGTTAATAATATAAAAGTTCTTTGTGAAACGATATCCGCTTCTTTGAATGAATCCCAAAAACGTAAAGACGAATTAACACAAATTATTTCGTCTTTAATGGATAGTGTGCTTAAAAAAGAAGATATAAATGAAATATCATTTAAGCTTGATGAATATACTGATATATTGAATTCATTAAAAGATTTTATTGAGGCATCTTTTGCAAGTAATTCTTCTGATATAAATTTATTATTCGAAAAACTGGAGACCTCTTTTGCGAATATTTCGTCAAAACAAGACTTTTTGGAATTTAAGAGTGAACTTTCAGGCTTTTTGCAGACGATTACAGATAATGCAAATATATTGAATGTTGATTCTACATTTAATAAAGAAAAAATTCAGGAAATTTCTGAAAAAGTTTCTACACTCGAAATTCCGGATTATTCATACGACCTTGTACAAATTTCTTCTAAAATAGATGATTTACAGGAGCTTTTTGCAAATTCTTCTGCTTCGAATTATGAGGGGATAAGCGCTAAGCTTGATGATATAAGTTCAAAAATAGAAGAAAACGGTAAAGACGAAAAAATAACAGGAAAGTTAGATGAATTTTCAGAGCTTATTAACTCTTTAAAAAATATTGTTTCTGCTTCTATAGATACATCATCAACAGAAGAACAATTTTTAAGAATAGAAGATGCGTTTTCCAGAATTGTAACAGAAGAAGATTTTACAAATTTCAGAATTGATTTTGGTGATTTTATACAGAAAATTCTAGATAATGCGGATGTTATTCATTTGAACAGCGAAGCAAACAAAGAGCAAATTAATAAAATTGTTGAAAAACTCGCCGAACTTGATTACACACAAAATTTTGACAGTATAGAAGGTAAATTAACCGAAATTCAGACTTCTTTTGAAAATAATTCTAAAACGAATTATGAAAATATAATAAACGAGATACAGGATTTTAGAAGTAATTTAGCAGAAAAGTTTTCAGACACAGCTGCAAAAGAGAATTTTGACAGGCTTAATTTATCTCTTGCTGAGTTATCTGATAATGTTCAGATTCTTTCAGATATATCATCGCATAAGTCAATAGAGCTGCTTGATAAGATAGCCGGACAAATTCAAAGTTCTGCAAATGAAATTACTGATAATGTAAACAGCGGTATAAAAATTAATATTGATGATTTGAAAATTTCTCTTGCAAATGCGATTAATGAGTTGAATACTGTTAAAAATGATTTTACAGAAAAAAGCGATAATGTAACTTTCAGTGTAACCTCAGGATACGATAATCTAAAATCCTCAATTGAAAATATATTGAGTGCATTTAATTCTCTAAATGATTATTTAAAAGATGATTATACAAAGAGTACGCATTTAATTTTGTCTGAGATTGAGGAATTATCCGCAAAAGCCGGAGAACTTAAGGATGAGATAAATAAATTTACTTCTGATTATATTGAGAGAGTGTATAATATATCAGAAGAAATATCTGATAAATTAGAAGGTTTGTCTGTCGGGCTTTCCGGTAGTTTGACGGCAGAGGTTTCGGAGTTTAAAAATATTCTTTCTTCAGTTTCTGATAATTTGCATAACATGTACGGTGAGTTAAAAGATTCAAATGAACTCCAGGTAAATGAGCTAAATGGCATTTCAGGTAATATATCAGAATTCCGCGGGCATGTTGATGAAATTATTCAGAATTTAAAAGATTATATAACTGAGTTGAATGTAGCGTCAAAATCTTCTAAGTCTTTGAGTGACAGTAAATTTTCTGAAAAGCTGCTTTCTCTTGAAAGTGCAGTTGTGAACAGCGCTGATGCTTATGAAACAAAAATTGAACTTTTGCAGAATAAAATTGCGGAGTTTGTTCAAATTGTAGAAAATTCCTCATCAGATACTGAGGCAAAAATTTCATCCTCTGCACAAGAAATTAATTACATTAAAGATGAACTTACATCAGTTTCAGAGCTTATAAATGCTGTTAAACTTTCTTCTGATGAAAAAACTTCTCAGATAATTTCACTTCTTGATACAAGGCTGGATAGTATTACTGTTTCTGTTAATGAAATTGCAGATAATGCATTAAAAGGTATAAATTCATCAATATCTGATAATCTTTTGTCTGTAGATGACAAGCTTACTGTTTTACAAAATACAATTGATTTGTTGCGCGGGACTAATTTATCGGAGTTCGCAAATAATATTGATGATAAAATTGTTGAGATAAAACAGGAATTAGGACTGGTTAATGCAGATATTGCAGATGCATTACAGAATAAATCTGAAGATATTCTAAGAGCTTTGGAACCGGTTAAAACAGCTATTGATGAGTTTGCGGGTTATGATTTTGAAAAATTGTTAACTGATATAAAATCCGAGCTTGAAACTTCTTTCATGAATTTCAGTGTGGATGTAAATGGCGAACTTTCCGCAAATTCTGAATCGGTTTTAAGATTGGAGCAGGCATATAAAGAAACATTTAACAAAATTTCAGTTATTGAAGATTGTGTATCTGAAGATATACAAAACAGTATAGAACTTTTAAATGTTACAATTGAAACTAATACACGTAATTTAAAATGCGGTTTTGAAGAGAAACTCGATGAATATATAAATGATTTGAGAGTGCATCTTGATGAAGTTTTGCATGACACCAGAACACTTGATTCAATTGAAAATTTAAAAGATGAAATTTCTGTAAAATTAGATTCAGTTTTGTCAGAGCAAAGCAGCATTGCGGAACAAGCAGATATTATTTCAGCTGGAATTTCTACACTTGGTGATGATATAAAAAATTATGTTCAGTCAGCCTGTGAAAATACTATTGATAAATACAGTCCGATTCAAAGTAAAGAAGCTATAGAGGCTTTACATCAAAAAATAGATACATTTGTAGATTCTACGAATAATGAAGATATTTTGGAAGCTTTATTGGAAATCGAACAGAAATCCGGTAAATTAGGTGCTGATATCAGTGAAACTGTTCATGAAATAATGGATAAAATTGAAACATTTGAAAAGGATAATTCGTTAATTCTTGCATTTCATGAGCTTGCAGCGGAGATTGATTCATTTAAAGATAATTCAGAGCTTAATACTGCATTGAAAGCTTTGTCTGAAAAAATTGATATTTTAGCCGCAGATGAATCCATAAGTGAAATACGTGATGATATTAGTGAAGCCTTTGACAGTGTAAATTCAAAAATAGATGTTCTTGTTGCGGATACAAATGTAGAAGATTTAAAAGGACAGTTAAAAGACGCATTTGACTCATTGAATGATAAAATAGATATAATTGCATCTGATGCTGAAACGGCTGATTTGAAAGATGAACTGCATGGTGCATTTGAATCTTTAAATACTAAAATAGATATAATTGCGACGGATACGGCTGTAGATGATTTAAAAGATGAATTGCGTGGAGCATTTGAATCTTTAAATACTAAAATAGATATAATTGCTGCAGATACATCCGTTGATGATTTAAAGGATGAATTAAACACAGTATTTGAAACATTAAATAACAAAATAGATATAATTGCATCTGATAATGCTGTAGATGATGTAAAAGATGAATTAAATGATGTATTTAATGCGTTAAATGCAAAGATAGACATAATAGTATCTGATACCACTGTTGAAGATTTAAATGAGCAGCTAAATGATGCGCTTGAAACTGTAAATTCAAAAATAGATATTCTTGCCTCTGATACTTCAATTGAAGAATTGCATGAAAAACTTGATGAAGTTCATCAAACAGAAGATAGAGTTTCAGAGATGCTCTCGACTTTGCATGAAAAAGTTGATGCAATAGCTTCGGATGGCTCTGATTTTAATATTGAAGATGAAATTGATGATATTAAATCTTTAATTTTTGAACAGAGAAAATATTTTGAAGCATCTTCTGATGAAAAAGCAGCGGCAATTGATAAATATCTGCGTGATGTCTTGCTGAAGCTTGATAATGTTGATCTTGAAAAAAATTCTGAAGATATAAAAGATTCCATTACAAATGCCCTTGTCTCGCTTTTTGAACAGGTATCTTTTGTAGAAGAAAGTGAAGATATAAAGGATTTTGTAGAAGAAAAGACTGATGCCATTAATCAAAGTCTTCTTGAAGTTCAAAATCAATTGAAACAAATTGCAAGTTCAAATGATGAATATAATTATTCATATACTCTGCAGGATGTTGAGACTGATATTGCTAAATTAAGGATGGCAATAAACAATATGTCCGGCAATGATTTTGCAAGTTTTTCGGATGATATTAAAAAGATTGTAAGTTCTGTAGAAGGTCTTGAATCATCCTTAACACAGGATCAAATGGTTGATTTAAAAGGCGATATTGAAAAACTTAATGATGATATATTGAGTATAAGTTCAAGAACAAACAAACTTCTTTTAACATCTGATGAATCTTATAAAGCTTTAAACGATGGTTTAAACAATTTTAGCAGTCTTGTATATAAACTTGAAGATCGAATTAATTATCTTGATAATACAGAAGCCAGCCAGAGACTTGAAAGAAAAATTGATAATATTCATTCAATGGCTGTTGCATCTGCAAATGCTGATAAAGTATTTCATCAGGTAATGATGTATTTAGGTGAGTGGATTGACTCTACGACTGAAAATATCGCTAGTATTACCGATAAAACTTCTGAAATATCTAAAATCAAAAAAAATCTTGCAGAGCTTAAAGAGGCAATCCCTGAAAAAACGGAAATTCTTGATGAGATTGAGAATAAGTTTGAAGAACAGGAACTGCGTATAGACAGATTAGAAATGAAATTAGAGAAAATTTTATCGGCACTTGAAGAAAAAGATGATATGATGTTAAATAGAAAAGTGGATAAAATCGAAAAATTAATATCCAGACTTGGTACCAATATAGAAAAACTGACATCGTATGTTGATGAAGAATAAACTAATTTCTGATTTAAAAAAAACTTTACCTTCTTCCTTTGTTTTAGACACATTTGAGGAAAGATATGCTTATGCCCAGGATGCTTCTAATACAAAAAAAATTGAGAATTTGCCTGATGCTGTAGTTTTTGTTGAAAATACTGAACAGGTGCAAAAAATTGTCCGGCTTGCCGGTAAATATAAAGTTCCCGTAGTTTGCAGAGGCGCCGGTACAAATGTTGTAGGTGCATGTGTAGCTGCGCATGGCGGAATAATTCTGAATTTTTCAAGAATGAACAAAATAATTTCTATCAACAAAGAAAATATGACTGCAGTTGTCGAGCCGGGAGTTGTGCTTGGCGATTTGCAAAGAGAAATTGAAAAATTCGGACTTTTTTATCCGCCTGATCCTTCAAATCTGGCCGTTTCTACTATAGGCGGAAGTATTGCACAGTCCTCAGGCGGAGCAAAATCGTTTAGATACGGAACTACAAAGGATTATGTGTTAGATTTGAAAATTGTTACGGCAGATGGAGAAATTTTGAAAACCGGATCAAACACAATTAAAAATGCAACGGGTTATAATCTTAATACGCTTTTTGTAGGCTCTGAAGGAACACTTGGGATAGTTGTTGAAGCAACTTTAAAATTAATCCCTAAACCACAGAGCAAAAAAGTTCTTATGGCATATTTTGATACTGTAAAAGATGCTGTAAAAGCTGTTAATGCGTTAATAGAGCAGAGAATTTATCCGGCAACAATTGATTTTATGGATAAAAATGCAATTCAAACAGTGGAAAAATTTTATCCGGCTAATCTTTTAATAGATAAAGAATCAGCTTTGATAATAGAAATAGATGGTTTTGAATGTTCCATGAAATATCAGGAAGATATAATCATGAATACATTAAAAAGTTGTAATGCTTCTGCAATTCAGGCATCGCATAATGAGGCAGAGTATAATAAAATCTGGACAGCAAGACGTTCTTCAATGGGAGCATGCGCGAAATTAAAGCCGAATGTAACAACAGATGATGTAATTGTTCCCAGAGAAAATCTTGAAGCGCTTGTTTTAGGTATACGTAAAATTTGTGAAAAATATAATCTTGATGTTTGCATGGTAGGTCATGTCGGCGACGGAAGTGTTCATCCGCAGATCCCAATAGATTATAATGATGAAGATGAGTACAATCGTTATAAACTGGCAAAGAGTGAAATTTACGATTTAACTGCAAAACTCGGCGGAATTTTATCGGGTGAGCATGGCATAGGTGTAGTAAAACGTGATTATATTGGGAAAGTAGTTAATTCAACGGCGCTTGATTATATGCGTAAAATCAAAAAAATATTTGATCCTGATAATATTTTAAATCCCTATAAAATATTTTAATAAAGAACTTAATTTTTTATAATATTTTTTACAAATTTGCGTACCAACACAAATTTAATTATTTCCGTTATATATTCTTATATAATTCCAGTAACTTGCAAAAACCTTTTTAACATAGTTTTGAGTTTCCTGATACGGTATTTGTTCAACAAATTCATCTGTGTCGTTATATATTAATGAAGATTTCCACCTCTGCAAAGAACCTATCCCTCCGTTATAAGCAGCAACAGATGAGATGTCATGGCCTTCAAGATTATTTCTCAAAAATTCATAATAATAATTCCCGAGTTTTATATTTTGATAAGGATTAAATAAAGATGAAGGTATAAGCATTCCGAGTTTAAATTTATTATTAATTTCACCGGCAGTTGCAGGCATTAACTGCATAAGCCCGCTTGCGCCTGCAGCGCTTTGTGCAAGTGGATCAAAGTAGCTTTCTTCACGTGTTAACGCAAGCATCAAAGGGGCGTTATTACCTGTTTTTGCGGCAAAATGTTTGATGTCATCGTAATATATTACTGGATAAACAAGACGCCAGCGTAAATCATATTTATCAGGTTTATCTTTAATTTTTGCCATTGCTTCACGTGCAGTAACCATGGAATTTGGATAATCACCCTTCTTAAATAGAACCCAGCTCTTTATGAATTCGTCATCTCCGCCTATTTCATTAACAATATCGTAATCTTTTAGATCAACCAGTTTTACTATAATATTGTTGCGTTTGTACTTGTAGGGATATACAACAGGTTTTGGCTCAATATAATCGGTAATTAGCGGGCCATTGATGCGGCTGAGTTTTAAGTAAGCTCTATAAGCATAATAAGAATCCGGATATTTATTAATAACATTTTCGTAAAAGCTCGTGTATTGTGCATAATCATTTGTTTTTTCTGCAATTTTGCCGAGCCAGAACATTACCATTGGCGCAGAATTTGAATCAGGGAATTTTTTTAAATGATCAAGACCGATTTTTTTTGCATCTTCGTAAGCACCTGCCTTAATTTTTAAAAAGAATATATTTGAAAGTGCATCCGCAGAAAATTTTCCGTTTGGGTATTTTAAGTACAAGTCATTATAACAGGAAGCTTTATCATTCTGTTCTGCATTCTGGCATTTTAAGCTCAAAAGATAATCTCTTCCTTTTCCTTCTGCAAGCCCCAGAAGTCTGTTTACTGCTTTTGAATATGAATCTGATAATTTTATATAAATATCAATCGAATCTATTAAGCTTTCATCTGAAACATATTGCGAACGTTTTTGAATGCCGTTTTCAGTTAAAAATTTTGCTCTTGCATAATTATTCATAGCATAAGAAATTTTTACATCAAGAGTCCAATTTTCGTTTAAATCTGTTTTTCGCAGAATTTCTCGTGCAATTTCATACTCACCAAACAAATAACAGGTATTTGCCATTAATAAGTAATCATCTTTTGAAATTTCATCCGATATATCAAGCCAATCATTCACTGCATTCAAAGCAAGCTTCCCTGACGGTGCTTTTTCAAGATAATGTCTGAAACAATTTTGTACATCATCTTTTACGGACTGCGGAATAATTTTTGCATCATTATATTTATTCTTCAAAAGAACGCCTAGGTAATACTCTGATGCTATTGCATAGTCAGTATCAGGAGCATTGTGGATAATATATTCAAAATATTTTTTAGCAAGATGAGGTTTTGAATCAATTAACTTCTGGCCTGCAAGGTAGCGTGAACGGATACTTAATTTATGATTTGGATAATTATTGAAAAGGAGTTGGTACTGTTTTAGCTCAGATTTATCATCTTCCAACATTCTGGCACATTCAGCCCTGTGATAAATCGCAACAGGTTTCAAATTTGAGAAAATTGATACTTTTGAAAATAAGTAATATGCATTTTGATAATCACCTTTAGAAAAATCTTCAAGGGCTGATGCATAAATTTCATCAGTTTTTTCGCAGGATTGATATAATTTTGAAGCCAATATTCCGGCAGAAGCTAACACTATAACCGCAGAAATAATTATAACTACTCTCTTTTGCATAACCAGCTCAATCATTCTGATAATATTTTAGCAGAAAATAATTATTATTCAAGAAATATTCAATATTGCTGAAAAAATATAATTTTTATAGTATAATAATTTCAATCAGGAGGGAAAATGTACGGAATTATATTAGCAGGAGGCTCAGGGAGCAGATTATGGCCTTTATCAAGAGAACTGTATCCTAAACAGTTGTTAAATATAAATTCAGATAAAAGCCTTTTACAATCCACGTTTGACAGGCTTAAACATTGTATGCCGGAGAAAAATATTGTAAGTATTACAAATATAAAACATTCATCAAATGTGCGAATGCAGCTTTCTGAAATATCACAGACTCCCGTAATATTATCAGAGCCGACTGCGAAAAATACAGCACCTGCAATTGTGCTTGCAGCAAAATTTATTATGCAAAAATCAAATTCAGATCCGGTAATATTAGTTGTTCCGTCTGATCACCTGATAATTGATAATGATAAATTTTTGTCAACAGTGAACAAGGGAGAAAAATTGGCCCGGGAAGGTTATATAGTAACCTTTGGCATCAAGCCTGATTATCCTGAAACGGGATATGGGTATATTAATACATCCGAACAACTAGGAGATGGTTTTAAGGTTAAGGAGTTTGTGGAAAAGCCTGATTTTGAAACTGCTGAAAAATATCTGAGAGATGGAACATATTTCTGGAACAGCGGTATTTTTATGTTCAAAGCCTCTACTCTTTTAAATGAAGCTGCAAGTCATGCTCCTGTTATTGCAAAAATTTCTGAGGAATTTGATTTTTCGAAATCTGATGAAATTCCGTTTATAAATTTCGATAAAATGCCTAATATATCAATCGACTATGCGATTATGGAAAAATCATCTAAAATAGCACTTGTAAAACTTGAAAGCGACTGGAATGATTTAGGCTCTTGGAAATCAATTTATGATGTAAGCAAAAAAGATGAAAACGGAAATGTATTTATAGGTCATGTATTGGATAAAGATTCAAAAAATTCGTTTGTTTACGCTTCATCAAAACTTGTTGCGACAGTCGGGCTTGAAGATACTATAATCGTTGAAACGGAAGATGCAATTTTGGCCTGCAAAAAAGATCAGACACAAAATGTTAAACATATATATGATACGTTGAAAAAACAAAATGATAATACACATCTTATACATAAAACAGTCTATCGTCCTTGGGGCTTTTATACAGTAATAGCCCAAGGACAAGGATTTTTAACAAAAATAATACACGTTAATACAGGACAGAAATTGTCCGTACAATCCCATAATTTTAGAAGCGAACACTGGGTTGTACTTACAGGTAAAGCAAAAGTTGTTTTGGAAGGTAAAGAACTTATTCTCTCTCCGGGACACAGTGTTGATATTCCTGTTAAGGCTATTCATTCTCTGCAAAATCCCTTTGAAGAAGGACTTGAAATTATTGAGGTACAAAAAGGTGATCCGCTTATTGAAGAAGATATTATTCGCTACGAAGATATGTACGGGCGAGTATAGTTTTTAACTCCATGTAATAACCGGTTTCAAGCAGTGCATAGAATTGTTTTGTAACATTTGGCGCTATTGCCTCAACCCATTCGCTGTCAAGGTAAAGGCCTTCAATAAGACGTGCAAAAAGCTCAGCCGGCATTTCGTAATATTTTTTATAACGGTTAATTCTTGCAGAAATTCTTGACTGCTTTTTTTGGCATGATTTTAACCTTATGTATGCAGCAAAGGCTTGCGGCATGTCTTGGAAATCATATTCAATATTGTCTATTGTGTATAATTTCGTAGTTTTTTTGAAAAATCCGCCTTTTATAAGTTTTACCCTGTCATATTTTAAAAGGTAGCGCGCGTCTGATTTTTTTATATATCTGTCAAACTCCTTGAACTTTTTTGAACGCTGAAATTTCGGATAAAAAATTTTTATAATATCCTCGTACTCTTTTATTTTCGTTTTAACTCTGTCTCTGTGTTCATAAAACCGAACACAAAGCGAATTCGGATCAACAAAATTTGTAACTTTTATCAATTCTTCTGCAAAAATCGGATTGTCCGATTTAAAAAGCATGCTCAAAGTTCCGCCGGTCTTATTCATATCAGGTTCTATTTTTGAATGAATATAATGGGCAAATTCATGCAATAGAGTCGGGATAATTCTGTTTTCAGGTGTGTTTTTTGAAATATCAATTCTGTTTTTAAGAAAAAATCCCTGATGCCCCCGCGCCTTTGTTGTCATGTGGACTGTTAGCCCGAGTGATTTATAATATTGTATAAGTTCTTTTTTATCAATATTATTCATAAAAATATTATACACTACTAAAAATTTTCTTTATTAATTTCCATAATTATTGTTTTATCAAAGTAATCTTCATTAAAAAATAAGACCTGATATTAAACCAGGTCTTATTTTTTTTGATTATTTTAAGCATGCCTAATTTTTTATAACATGTTTTTTCTTATATTTTCTTTTTGTTTGTCAATTTTTTTTATTCTTTTTTCAAGCGTTTTGATTTGTTTATCCAGCGCTTTTCTTTCAGCTTTAACAGCAGTGTACTGGGCATCTACATCTGCATACTTTGATTTATAGTTTAAAAGTTCGTTTCTAACATCCACCTGAGCATTATCAAGCTGAATAATAGCATTTTGCATTTTTGCATTTCCAACAGGTTCTTCTGCTGTAGTTGTTTGAGCAGATGCAATTGTTACAGGTTTGGCAGGTGCTGCAGGTGTACTTACAGGAGCCAGAGTATATGATGAATCATCAAAATTCAGAGGTGTAAAAGCATTGCCGTCAGCAAAAGCCTGGCATGCGCATGCAAGTACAATTGATAAAGTTAAAACAGAGTTTCTTAATGTTTTTTTCATGACAAATTCTCCTTTATTCAAAATTATAATTAAATAAGACAATTATATATTTACAGTTTATATTATGCCTGTTAAAAAAAACTCATTCAAAAAAATGAAAAAATATTGGGAACATTTTATAAATATATGCGTCTGGAACCATGTGTATAAGAGAATATTAATTTTTGTAAATGGCGAAATTCCTTGTAATACAAGCATTTTAAAGAAATAGGTTAAAAAAAATAAAAAAATCATGAAAAAAAGTGCTTGACTTTAAAATTTCTTTTGCATACAATCAAAGACGTGCCCAGTGCACAGTGAACCTTTAAAAATTAAGACATCGTTGAGGAAACGTTAAGAAATTTTAAAGAATTTAAAACAAACCACTTGACATTAAAAATTGACGATGTAAGATAAGAAATGCAGATGACACTAGCGAATTAAATAACGAATGCATCTGATTTTGATAAATAATTAAAGGAAGTAAACCCCGATTCAAATCTAATTTGAAGTTGTGTCTGCGATCAGCAGAGCTTCTTAAGGAAGCGGTCGAAAAAGATAACTCAGTACTTTGACAACAGAATAGCTGAACCGCGCAAGCTTTAATAAGCGAGCGCGAGAAAACAATACTTTGTTAATTCTAAAAACGAATGATAACGGACAGTTTAGATAACTAAACAAAAACTAATGAGCTAGAAACTACTTCAATAGAAGTAGATACTAATAACTTTCTGACAATGGAGAGTTTGATCCTGGCTCAGGACGAACGCTGGCGGCGTGCTTCATACATGC